>NZ_JBEOPO010000065.1:0-12988 GCF_040310145.1 Shewanella sp. S1-49-MNA-CIBAN-0167
GGTGATTAGCGCAGCCCGGTAGCGCATCTCGTTTGGGACGAGAGGGTCAGAGGTTCGAATCCTCTATCACCGACCAATTTAACAAAAAGCCACTCTAATGAGTGGCTTTTTTGTTTTTGGCGATATTGATCATTAATTACAATCATATATTTGATAGCTAATATTCCAAGATTAAACGTAACGAACCTCAACTTAAGTTAATAGAGGGGGAGTAAGCTAAAATAAGCAAATTTAACCTAAATTTATATCAAACTTGCTATTTATTTTGTTAACAAAGCGCCTCACGTCGTTACCACTGCGCCAATAGCTAGTCTATTGCATTTACTTTCAAGTCTATTGCAAGTAAATGTAAGGCAGGTAGCAGGGCAAAGAACTGCTTGATAACCGTTTATTATCCCGAACTTAAGTTAGCCTTTGTCTATCAGTAAACCTTGCCTATTTACCCTAACATTTAGGCTATGTTTGATCTCATATAATGGTATGGCTCAATATTGTGGCATAAGCTTGGCCGTTAGGTGGCATGAAGCTGTAGTCGTTGCCCCGCAGCGTATAATCATGGCATGAGTTGCGCCAATGTTCCACAGAGGGGTTTGCGCCGTGTTATCGAGATTGGGCAAGCCAGTCACTATTTTTTTTGCTCAATAACCGCAGTGAGTTAACGGGTGAGTTCATAGCCTTGAGTCAATGGCTTGTGAGGCAATGGCTCGTGAGTCAATAACCTCGACATAAAAAAACCACTCCGAAGAGTGGTTAATACGAGTGAGTTAATCAATCTATACCACTTATAACTTCACATTGACTGGCGGTACAATAAAGCCTTGATAAGCATCGACTCTGAGATCAGTAAATCTTGTCAATTGGGTTGCTTCTTGGATCCCTGTCACAATCACTTGAATATCTAACCCTTTAGCGACATTGACTAAAGCGCGGCATAATTCACTGCTGTGTTGATTATCTTCAATATAAGCCAGTGACTGGTCAAGTTTGACATAGTTTGGTCGCAAGCTTTGCAAGTAGGCCATTGAGCCGAATTGGCGACCAAAATGGTCTATACCAAAGTGAGCGCCAGAGTCTCGAATGATTTTACACAGACTTTCACAGGATTCTAAATCGCTATACACACTCGCTTCGGGGATTTCAAAGCAAATACGTTCAGGGTATTTATTGGTTCGAAGGAACTGTTTTAGCCAAAGATGAAAATCAGCATCGCTAATACTTTGATAAGTCAGATTGATGGCGACTCGTTCATAATTACGTTCAAGTAAACGATGTTCATTGACGGTTTCTATCAAACAGCGATCAAACATTGTACCTAATGATAGTAACTCTATATAGGGTACAAATTGTCCTGCATGGAGGGTCTTGTCACCTATTTGCAGTTGGCAAAAAAGCTCACGCTGACAAATTTCATCTCTGGCACAAAGCTGAATCGGCTGCCAACGGAATTGGAATTTTTTGTTCTTTATCGCGTGATTTAAATTACTGCGCCATTCCTCTCGGGTAAACAGTTGCTGTTGAGTATTTTCAAACCAATGAAACACTTTGCCGTCTTTAATGGACTGTTGGAGTGCGTTATCTGCTTGTGCCAACATATCTGATACTGTCATTTGCCCTAGGCGCTCTGCTACACCAATATAAAACTGTTCGTTTGGTTTACAACCAGATTTAGATATTTCTTTATTAACAGTACGTATTAGGCTTTGTAAATACTTCGTCAGTTGATCATGTTCACAATCTTCAACAAGGAAGGCGAATTCATACGCAGCAATACGGGCGATAACAGAGGAGGATATTTCATCCTGGTGATGCTGTAATTTCTGAGCCAGAATACGAATGGTCTCATCGCGAACTTGGAAACCGTATTTGCTATAAACGTCTTCTAGCCAATCCATTTTGACTAAATAAAGCGCACCAGTACTGGGCTCGCTTAACCAGCCATTGACTCGACTGACCATATACTGCCTATTTGGCAGTCCTGAGACTTGATCGACGAGATTTTTCTTTCTTAATGCGGAAACTTCTTCGTCAAGGGAGTTAAAGACTTGTTTTAATTGAGCAGACATACTGTTAAATGCATTGACTAGCTCTTTCAGTTCCTTTGTTTTTGGCGCTGGCATATCGGGACCAAATTGGCGCTCGGCAATTTTTTTTGCGTGTACAGAAAGGGTATTTAATGGTTTCAAAATCCAACTGAGTCCCACCCTTGCACATATGATGGCAATGAGAAATAAAATTGAAAATAGGATCAGAATATTTGAAATGGTCCGCCATAGTTCATGATAACCAAAACCGGGGTGAGCAGTAATTTCCAGCGTGGCAAGTTGTAACCAACCAGAGGTAATAGTGGTTTGTTTGTTAATGGTTTTAAACAAGTTAAGATCGATAAACCATTGAGGAACATTATTTACTCGAATAGCGTTATTCCACACTTGCTGCTTGCCATCAACTAACCAGGTTAATTTGATTTGTTGATAATAGCCGCCCTCAAAAATAACATTGACTAATGTTTCTGCTCCAGCATCATCACCAGCTTCTAAAACAGGCGTTAACATTAATCCTAATGAGTTACTGGTATTATTGAGATCAGATTCCATCTGTTGTGTTAAAAAACTTTGAGTCTCTGAAAATTGTACATAGGCTACGCTTGCAATCGTTAACAAGAAAAGCCCGAAAAGTAACGCATAGATCTGCCTGAACAGGGTCATGTTGTCACTACTCCATGTTGAGTTTGGGTTGGCGTAAGCGGTCTACACCTAGTCTAAGTTTAAGGTCAGTCCATTTTTCAAGGCGTGATGATGAGCCAGCTAACACACCTCGGCCTTTTTCTTTGTTTAACCATAATTGTTGACCATTAAAACTATAAACAGGCAGCAGATCTTTTCGTTTCGTTGCCAGCTTTATGGTTTTATCTAAATTGTCGAGCACTAACGGGATCGAATTAGGCTTTTCGTAATACGCTAACACCATATGATACTGGTTCAACGATGTTGCTTTTACCATGGTGATCCTGAGTTTATCTTCAGCAATACCAAGTTGAAGAAGCGTAAAGTATTTCGCGATTGAAAAATCTTCACAATCCCCCCCATTAGCCCCAATAAACTCCATCGGCGAAGCCCAATAATTGGAATCGCCCCATAGTGTTTGATCATCAATGAATCGAAATAAGTTAAAGAACTGATTAACTTTTTCTAATTTCTCTATTTCAGCAAGTTTCTGTGAATCATTAACGATTTTAAACCAAGCATTTGCTCGTAATCCTGCTCTATCGCCATAACGTTCCGACAATGCTGAAACGGTTTTTTGCTGGTTTAACTCTTGAGTCGGTGCCGCATATAAACATGAAACTAAAAGGGCCGATGCCATAATAGAAAAATGACAGACCCTTTTATACAGCGATGTGATTACTTTGCTGTCTTCATGACTCAAAGAATCAATGCCTTATTTATCACTCTTCCATTTTCTCGTCGACAGTGTAGATATTCCATCTCATTGCTGGAATGGTATCATCGGTTGCGACTTCAGCGATCACGCGACGATTACGTCGTTCGGCTTCTGGCGTACCACTGTTATCGATAGGGCGATCAAAACTATAACCAATGGCGTCTAAACGACTTGCATCGATACCAAATGTGTTTTCTAACACTTCAATGACAGCTTTAGCACGTTTCTGAGATAAGGCTAAATTAAGCTCATAGCTTCCAATTTTGCTGGTATGACCTTCAATTGTCACCTTAGTGGTAGGGTCGGTTTGCATTATTTTAGCGACGAGTTCAATTTGATCATAATACTGCTGATCGATAACCGCAGAATTATTGCTAAATAGAATCTTTAACTCTTGGCGTTCATTGATGTCTTTTATGCTACCACAACCGTAGTTGTCTGCCGCGGCATCCATAATGGTCTCCGCACAACGTTCGCGGGCCATTATCACCCCATCACGGTCATTGTCAGCAAGATCAAATTTTTGTGGTGTAGACGGCGTAGACTCGACAATATCGTTGATTGAACAACCTGCGGTTGCAATCAATGCGAGTAAAATTAGCAAATATTTCATCATTTAACACCTCCCTCATAATCTTGCTCACCACGCCATTCTCCTGGACGTGTTACTCGAAGTGAGTCGAGTAGATCGCCAGTCGAATTGAGTACTCTATAGCGAGCCGCAATTTCGTCATACTCGGTTTTCAAGTAATCTTTGCGCGCTTCAAATAGTTCATTCTCAGTATCGAGTAAATCGAGAAGGGTACGTTGACCCAAGTTAAATTGTTGCTCATATGCCACTTGAGTCTGTTTTGCCGCCACAACGTGTTCACGTATAAATTGTTTTTGTGGGGCGAGCATTTCATAGGCATTCCAAGCGAGAGAAACACCTTCAACCACTTGACGATAAGCACGTTGTTGGATCTCTTTAGCTTCGTTAATTTTATAGGCCGTTTCTCTATCTCTAGAGACATCTTTACCACCAGAAAAAAGGTTATATTTAACCCGAACCATAGCAACTAAATCATTGTTATAGCCGTTAACATTTTGGCTATTAAATGTGCTGTAGCCGTCTTCGCCGTCAGTATCATTATTCCAGTTACCATTAAGCTCTAGACTTAATTGTGGGAAATAGTTGGCTTTGGCTGAGCTACGCTCTTTTTTAGCGGCATTAATGTCATTTGCTGCTGACTTTAACACAGGGTGTTTCGATTTTGCTGACATGAGCCCTTGTTCTAAGCTTTCCGGGAGCATATCGGCATCAGGCACTGGCAGGATTAAGTCGTCAGGCTGTGCTTCAACAATTCTGATAAAGGTTGCACGAGTATCTTTTAAATTATTTTTAGCTGAAATCACATTGGCGTTTGCGCGGGCAAGGCGACCAGTGATTTGCGATAAATCTGCTATCGATCCTAATCCAGAATCTGTGCGCTGTTTTATTTGATCATAAATCTCTTTATGACTTGCGAGGTTTTTCTCTGATAGCAGTAATACTTGTTCACTGCGGATGTAGTTTAAGTAGACTTTTGCAACATCCAATGCAATATCTTCAGCGGCGGAAAATAATGCCCACTGATCAGCACTGGCTTCAAACGAATAACGATCGACTTCGCTACTGGTATAAAAACCATCAAATAGCATTTGTTTGATACTAAAACCGGCTTCGCCACGTTCTAAATCAATCATACCGTCATTATCTACATCTCCTTGACCTGCTTTACGCCGAGTCGAAGGGCTATCGGTTTGCTCCCAGCCATAGCCAGCAGAAATATCTAAGGTTGGCATGTAGCCAGCTTCAGCCTGATTAACTTGCTCTTCGCGCGCTTTAAAACGATTAAAAGCGATACGTAAATCTGGGTTTGTGTCTAGCGTATGTGCAACTGCTTGCTCAAGTGTTTGGCTTGAGACTGCTGGCGCTATCGATATTGATAAAGCCAATGCAATCATACTCAGCTTTTTTTGCTGATTTATAATAGTTATCATTAAAAAACCCTCCTGGTCTTCTTAGCGCTCTCTAAGAGCGGTATCTTTCGCTCTTAAAATTGGATTTAAAATGTACTCAAGTATGGATTTCTTTCCCGTGATGACATCAACCGATGTCAGCATCCCTGGGATTATTGGCATCTCTGTGCCATTGTCTTTCAATAAACGGGATTCTTCTGTTCGTACCTTTACAATATAGAAACTGTTACCTTCTTCATCTTGTGATGTATCGGCGCTAATATGTTCAACGGTACCTTTTAGTCCACCATAACGAGTGAAGTCATAAGCGGTAACTTTCACTATGGCTGGTAATCCTGGATGTAAAAAAGCAATATCTTTAGGGATAATTTTAGTTTCTATCAGTAGTTTATCTTCTGATGGCACAATTTCCATAATCTCTTCGCCTGGCTGCACAACACCACCCAAAGTATTAAAATTAATCTTTTTAATTGTTCCAATAACAGGCGAGGTAATGACGGCTTTACTGACTTTATCAAATGCGCCTTTTTGTGCCTGATTCATCCGAGATAATTTGGTTTGCATTTCATTGAGTTGTGCACGTAAATCTGTGGCATAAACAAACACCGCTTCCCGGCGTTTTAAGATGGCTTCATCCATTGAGGCTTTGACCTTGGGCCGCAAAAGTCTCACAGATTGTAATTCACCTTGAATATCATTCACTGTGCGCTCAAGTTTGAGTAGTTCAACTTCAGGGACAATTCCTTTACGGGCCAGCGGCCGGGTCAACTCAAGCTCGCGTGATACTAATTGGTAACTCGTTGTAAGAGTACCAATTCTGGACGCTAATTCTTCAATTTCCTGTTGGCGTTGTTGGATTTGACGCACCAGAATTTCTAATTGGTTACTTAAATTATCAAGCCGAATAGAATATTCTTCTTGTTGACGCTTAACCAGTTCAGGCTCCTCGTCAATAATGGTCTGCGAAAAGAGCAAGTTTTGTTTAGTGATTTTGACTTGTTCGCGCCAGTCAGAAGACATATCGGAGATGATAATGCTGTCTAATTCAGTGCGCATCCGAATAATGTTGGTTTGTAATCCGAAGACTTCTTGTTCTTGTTGGTCGAAATCAGAGCGAAATCGTGTGTCATCAATACGGGCTAAAGATTGTCCTTTGGTGACCATGACCCCTTCTTGGACGTAGATGTCTTGTAAAATACCGCCATCTAAACTTTGAATAATTTGAATTTGTGAAGATGGAATAACTTTACCGGTTCCTGTTGTCACCTGATCTAATTCCGAGAAATAAGCCCAAATAACAAAGCACACCATCATTGCAGCCAGTGACCAAATGATAAGACGATGTCCTGAAGGAGCATCCGTCATCATGGCACCGTAAACGTCATCAACCATTTCTAAGTCTGCAGCGGTAAGGTTTTTACTCATGAGTTTTGGGCTCCAGAAATTGTCCCAGAATTGAGTTTAGCCAGAACTTCATCTTTAGGGCCATCAGCCACTACATGACCCCGTTCGAGCACAATAATACGATCGACTAGATTTAATAAATGCATCTTATGGGTAATGAGTAATAATGTTCTATCGCGACTAACAAGTTGCATTGAGCGAATAAACTGTTTTTCTGCGCGGGCATCAAGGCTAGCAGTAGGTTCATCCATTAATAATATGGATGGGTCATTTAATGTCGCTCTGGCTAAGGCTACCGTTTGTCGTTGACCTCGGCTCAATGACAAGCCTCCCTCACCAACTTGTTGATCTAAACCTTCTGATTCTAGGTTAGTAAACATACTCACACCAGAAAGCTGGATTGCTCTTATTAATTGATGTTCAGTTACTTGGCGAGAACCGAATAAAATATTGTCGCGGATCGTACCGTGAAACAAGGTGACGTCTTGGGGTAAATAGCCAAAGTTACGTCTAAGATCGCTAGGGTGAATTTGTCCTGCATCAAGGCCGTCATAGCGCAGGCTGCCTTGAGTCGGTTTGTATAATCCTAGTAGTAATTTGGCTAAGGTACTTTTACCTGAGCCATTACGGCCAATAATGGCGATACGTTCACCAGGATTAATACTTATTGATAAAGGATGTAAGCTGGGCTTTTCGGAACCAGGAAAGCTAAAACTGATATTATCAGCCTCTATTTTCCCCATAAATCGTTCTTTGCTTGCTAGGTTCCCTTTGTCTTCAAACTCATCTTCTTGTTCCATAATCGCGTCTAATTGGCGCAGTGAACTCATTGTATGATTGCCACGGGTAATTAACCCAGCTAATTGAGCCATGGGGGCGATGGCTCGGCTTGATAGCATGACCGCGGCAATGATCCCACCCATGGATATTTCATTTTCAGCTAATCGATATACGCCCAATACCACGACGAGCACAACAGTTAATTGCACCATAAAGTTAGCAATATGACTGACATAATTAGACAGTTTTTTGGTTTTTAGTTGCCAATTGGCGGTATGGCCGATCATTTGTTGCCAGCTTTTTTGTACTAATCCTTCGGCACCGTTGGCTTTAATTGATTCTAATGCGGTTAGACTTTCAATCAAATGACCATGTTTTAAACTTGAAAAGCGATTACTTTCTTCAATTGCCAGTTTTAGTTTAGGTTGTATATATAAGGTTACTGCAATAATAATTAGGCTGCCAATCACTGGAATAATCGCTAAATCGCCAGCAACAATATAAATGATGAACACGAATAGCAATGCAAATGGCAGGTCAACGAGTGTGGTGATGGTTGCAGAGGTTAAAAACTCTCGAATACTGTCAAACTCACCTAATTGTCTGGCCATGCCACCAACACTGGGTGAACGTTTTGATAACGGAATACCAATAGCTTTGGCAAATAATTTTGAAGAAACAATAATGTCGACTTTTTTGCCTGCAATATCGATTAAATAGCTGCGTAATTGACGCATGATAAAGTCAAATATATAGGCAATGCCTGCCCCTATAGCTAAAACCCAAAGTGATTCAAACGCAAGATTGGGCACCACTTTGTCATAGACATTCATAATGAATAGTGGTGAAACCAACGCAAACAGATTGACTAATACTGAGGCTATAAGCGCATCTCGGTAAATGGGGGCCGAGTCTTTGATACTTTGCATTAGCCAATGTGTACTGCTGTCATGCAGGTGAACATCAAAACTTTTATCACCGCGATAATCTTGTTTAACTAGAAATAAATAGCCGACGTATAAGGTTTCTAAACCCTCAATTGTCAGGGTTTGTTCGCCGCCCGTTTCGGGTAATTGAATAATGACTTTGTCTTGATCTAGATCGATTTGTCGGAGAATACAGGCCTTTTTATCTTTTAATAACAAGATACAAGGTAATAATATTTCAGAAATCTGATTCAAATCTTTACGTGATAATTTAGCTGATAGTCCAGCTCGAGCCGCTGCTTGAGGGATTAAGTCGGGTGTGATGACGGCACCAGATAGCGGAAGACCTGCCGCAAGGGAATCTATTGAGCAAGGGCTTCCAAAATGCTCAGTCAATAAAACTAAACAGTCGAGTAAAGGATCGACCGTTACCCGTTGGGAAGCAGAAATGGTCCACTGCTCACTTGTGTTAGACGCAAGGTTAGGCACCTAATCATTATCCTTAATATTTATTGTTAGAATAAGCAAATATGCGTCACATAATACTATGTGACGCAGTCAATTTGTTGTTATTAAGGAATAATATTTCCATTATGTTGATCAAATAGATCTGCATGGTTAGTTCCTGGCGACGGGGCCGGATTGACTGTAGCAGTATCAACAATGAGTGCGCCATCATTAAGTAAACCGTTAATGATAACTCCTTCAGTGGTGCTAGCGTATTCCTGCGATAGGTCTACACCATCAAGTACAATAAATTGGTCAACATTACCATCAAGGTCGGCATCGATAGAAATTGTCGTGCTGCCACCACTGAACGAGAAGTCTAGATAGCTTTCTAAATTACCGCTCTGTTCATTTTGTAATAAATCACTGATATGAAGAGAGTCATTGTTAACTTCAAAGTCTTTAATCGTATCTGTACCAATATCGCCCTTAGACCATACAAAGGTGTCATTACCTAATCCGCCAATAAGGGTGTCGTTACCTAGGCCACCGATAAGTAAGTCATTACCTTCGCCCCCATTGAGAACATCGTTCCCGCCCTGACCAAATAATATATCATTACCAGTACCACCATTTAGAATGTCGTTACCGTCATTTTGATTATTGATATTAAACTCATTTACATGACCACGAATATAATCATGTACAGCTCTAACATCAACATCTGCAACTTTTTGGCCTATTTTGTCAGCCACATAAGTTTGTAAAGCGACATATCCTTGCTCTGATGAACCGCTAAATCTAACTAAGTCACCAAAGATAATGTCATCACCTTCATTGCCACTTGTGTCATCATCACCTTGTGATTGCAGTGTCTCAGAGCCAGTAATAACACTTGATAAATCAGATACATCAATAGATGCTCTTACGCTTCCATCTGTATCGTATATTTTCAAGTTTGCTTCATTAACGGTGGTGCCACCGTTTGCACTGGCTAAGCTTATCGCTTCAACTTCAGACACTGCAGCGAGCAGGTTGAACGTGTGTACGGCTTGGTTAGTACTATTTGTTCCACTATCGGTATAGCCCGTGAATTTATTATTACCATCAAAACTAATTTGGCCAATTTTAGCGCCTGTATAAGGTGAATAAACAGCACCGTTAGAATTGACAACCATTTCGTTATCAAAGCGAATTATTGTGCCTTTGCTATAGTTTGTACCTATTAGTTCACTCAAGCTCACATAACTGTTTGTGGTCGCGTCATGGCCAATCAATACTTTAGATACATCTCTATCAACGGTCTGGACATTTGGTGAACCATCAGTAATGAAATAAGAAATATTATTTCCCACATTTTGTTGGATTGCTGAACTAGTAAACCAGTCTATTGCCGACTCAAATCCAGCTTCATAATTTGTGTAGCCTGATGCACCAGCTGAGTTAAGTTTTGCCATTAAAGTTTCAACAGCTTTTGGATCGTCCATGTTAACTGACACTGAATAATTTGTACCTGTGGCAAAATTAGTCAGTAATACGTTAACAATACCACTATGAGAGCCAGTGGCACTATTCGCGAGTGATTCAAAGACGGATTCCAGCTGAGTTATCGCTTCTGCTATTACCCCTCTCATGCTGCCGGAAGTATCGAAAATAAATGCAATATTGTAGTTCTCTCCAGCAACAATCTGTAAGCCTTGTTGATCACTAACAATAATATCGTTACTTTGCGTTCCCTCAATAATGTCATTGCCAGGGTTACCGTTATAGCTGACATAAGTGGAACTAGCGTCTGCTTCGCCAACAATGTTAATCGTCACTGTCGCAGTGTCGGTAGCGCCATATTGATCCGTTACCGTATAAGTAAAGGTATCAGTTACAAGTTGCCCAGCGGTAAGTGCTTCAAATGAATCGTTGGTGTCATATGAATAAGTGCCATTACTGTGAATAGTTAACTGTGCGCCACTATCTAACAAAACAATCTGGCCATCAGTAACGACGGCTCCATTTATCCCAGTTAGCGTAAATGTATTATCTTGGGTATCAGAGTCATTGTTTAATAGGCCTAGGCTTGTGTCTGTAATGGATAGCACGCCATCTTCAGAGACCATATAAGTGCCCATAATCGCTGGTCCAGACGCTGTAATGCCCGTTAAGAAGTAATCTGATGAGTCAGTTAAGGCACTACCATTAGTCGCTTCATTAATTGTCTGTGTTGCTTCAAACACTAATTGGTCAAAGACAATATTACCGGTATCAATACTGAAAGTACCAGCGTCACCAGAAGTCGTCTTAAACGTTTCACTTGCGACTAATTGTCCATTGTAATAAGCCTTCCAAACACCTTGCTCACCATTATTTTCATTTGAAAATAGGTTAGTGACGCTAAATGTCGCCTGATTAACTAGGCCATTAAAATCAACAACAATCGCTTCAGATGTACCTGTAGCTGAATCATACTCGATTTGTCCTGTTACCTGATCTGAGGTACGCGGTGAACCCGCCACACCGAGCTTGTTAGAGCCTGATTCAATGTTTACTGCGCCCATTGAACCATCCGCTGTGCGCGCTGAAATCCTCATTAGGCTTTGGCCGTTAGACTGTGGGATTGCCCAAGCGGTACTTGACCCTGTGGTTACTGAATATGATGATCCTGGAAGATCATCAATAGCATCAACATTGTTAAGATCAAAAGTCACAATTGCAGTATCAGTTAAGCTGCCATCACTTGTTTTAACGGTTAGGCTAATTTGGCTACCATTGTCGTAGTTAATTTGCGTCGTATCATTAACAGAAATTACCCCCGTCTGTGCATTAATGATGAAGGCACCATCTGCGCTAATTAGACTATTTGATCCATTAGCAAGCACAAAAGAATAAGACAATGTGTCACCGTCGATATCAGTATCATTTCCAGTATTGGCATCATTAACGTCATATACGTTAATGCCATTAGCAATAGAGTCATTAATCGTGGATGTGTAATCGTCAATGACTGGTGCATCGTTCACTGGCCTCACGGTGATGGTCAAGGTAGACGTGTCAGTCGGGCCAGAGCCGTCGGTTAACACATAGGTGATCACCGGCACTGGACCGTTGTAATTGGCCACTGGGGTAAAGCTGTATGCGCCATTGGCGCTTAATGTGAAGCTACCGACACCGGCAATTATCACCGCTTGACCTAAGGTCAATGGGCCAGTAACGCCGTCAATGCTGAAGCTTTGTACGGTCACCGGACCATCAACTGAGCTGGTGCCGGTTAATACAGTGCCCGTGGTTGCGCGGCTGTCTTCTGCCACTGAAATCACTTCGTTCGCGTCAGTGAAATTATCGTTCACTGGGCTCACGGTGATGGTCAAGGTCGAGGTGTCGGTCGGGCCAGAGCCGTCGGTTAACACATAGGTGATCACCGGCACGGGACCGTTGTAATTAGCCACTGGAGTAAAGCTGTATGCGCCATTGGCGCTTAATGTAAAGCTACCGACACCGGCAATTATCACCGCTTGACCTAAGGTCAATGGGCCAGTAACGCCGTCGATGCTGAAGCTGTGTACGGTCACAGGACCATCAACTGAGCTGGTGCCGGTTAATACAGTGCCCGTGGTTGCGCCGCTGTCTTCTGCCACTGAAATCACTTCGTTCGCGTCAGTGAAATCATCGTTCACTGGGCTCACGGTGATGGTCAAGGTAGACGTGTCAGTCGGGCCAGAGCCGTCGGTTAACACATAGGTGATCACCGGCACGGGGCCGTTGTAATTAGCCACTGGAGTAAAGCTGTATGCGCCATTGGCGCTTAATGTAAAGCTACCGACACCGGCAATTATCACCGCTTGACCTAAGGTCAATGGGCCAGTAACGCCGTCGATGCTGAAGCTTTGTACGGTCACAGGACCATCAACTGAGCTGGTGCCGGTTAATACAGTGCCCGTGGTTGCGCCGCTGTCTTCTGCCACTGAAATCACTTCGTTCGCGTCAGTGAAATTATCGTT
>NZ_JBEOPO010000066.1:0-12334 GCF_040310145.1 Shewanella sp. S1-49-MNA-CIBAN-0167
GAAGATGATATCGATTCATTACTCGCCGAGTTTGATATGCCGGCAGAGTCAGATGATGTTGCTGCGGCTGTCAAAGCTCCAGAGACATCGGCAGACTCAAGCGGCGAAGATGATGTGAATGAAGTTGGCCAAAATGAAGAGCCTAATAATGAGGATGTTGATGCATTATTGGCTAGCTTGAATGAGCCTGTTATTGAATCCGCAATGGCCGAAAATAGCGATGAATTACCAATAGATGAGCAGGGAAACTCGGAAAGTGATGATTTAGCAGCCCAAATTGCAGCTGAATTAAGTGATGAAGATGTCGCCGATTCTACTGATGATAATGAAACAAGTGACGAAGACATCGATGCATTGTTAGCCAGTCTTAACGAACCTGTGGTTGAGTCAGAGACATATGATCACGAAAACGCAGCGGTACAAGCTCAGATTGCCGCGGAGTTAGATGACGATACGTCCAGTGAAGCATTAATATTGGACGATGATGAGTCACTCGATGATGATATTAATGCTTTATTGGCAAGCTTTAAAGAAGATACAAAAGCCGGCGATACACCATCAACTGATACAAACAGCGAACAATCTATCAATGACAAGATTGATGATACTGAGTTGTTTGATGAGTTTGATGAATATCTTAGTGATGTCGATTTAGCTAAAACAGATAATGCAGACGATATTGATGCGGACAAAGATGCTCTGTCTGACGTTGATACACAAGCCGATAGTAAAGACCAAGATAACACCTTATTTGATGCTCAACTTGAAGCCGCGCTAGCATTAACTAGTCGTCATGATGTTAAGTCAGAGCAAGGATCCACAGCAGCATCTTCTCCTACTCCAGAAACTGAAGCGGAAGAGGCCCTTGATGCTTTGTTAGCCGAAATAGATGATAAAGACACTTCTTCGTCTACTGCGCAAAATAAAACCAATAAAGATTCCGGCTTCTTTAATGACCTAAAATCCAACAAACCTAAGCCTGAATTATTAGATTGGGAAAGTGATTTACTTAAAGCTGCCGAGTCTGCCGCTGACGAGAAAGAAGTCGATGAATCTGAGGTCAGTGATGATGATTTACTGGCCGCATTTTCACAGTCATTAAAAGAGGATGACAACGTTGACGACTATACCTCTGAAGACGAATATATCCTTAGCGATGACAATTTAACGGTAGATGAAGCGTTGGCGGCACTTGATCAAAAAGAACGTAGCCAATCAGCTGAATATAAAGCCAGTAATGATGAGGTAACGCGTTTTGAGCGTGAAAATAGCTATATCGACATCGATAAATTGTTAAACGATGCTGATGAAGATGACGATAAAACCGATCAGTATAAAGACGTTAATGTTAATATGGGTTCAGTCAATTCGTTAATAAGCAATGCAGACATGGTTGATGTTGATGATGAAGAAAACTCCGTTAATGCCAAACTTGATTTAGCCAGAGCATATATTGAAATTGAAGATCAAGACAGTGCCCGAGCATTATTAAAAGAAGTGCAAATGGATGGCAATGAACGTCAACAATTAGAAGCCAAAAATTTAATTAAAAGCTTTAATTAACTCGGATAATTAACTCGGTCAATTCATGTGGTATAGGTAAAATAAATAGCCCTATGTTAACCATATAAATGCAAACGGCGCAGATACATGCGCCGTTTTTTTGTGGTAAACTGCGCGCCATTATTGAGTAGAGGATATAGGCATGCGGGTCGCGTTAGGTATTGAATATGATGGTAGTGGTTTTTGTGGGTGGCAGCGCCAACTCGATGTCGATTCAGTGCAAGCCCAGCTTGAAAAAGCCTTAAGTTACGTGGCAAATGAGCCCATTAAAGTATTGTGTGCCGGGCGAACTGATACTGGCGTGCATGCTACTGGACAGGTGGTTCATTTTGACACCAATGTTCAACGTCCAATGACGGCGTGGACACTAGGCGTGAATGCTAATTTACCCGACAGTATAGCCGTGCGATGGATGAAAGAAGTGGATGACAGTTTTCATGCCCGTTATAGTGCCACGGCCAGACGTTATCGCTATGTTATTTATAATCATCAATTGCGCCCTGGTATTTTAGCTTCTGGTGTGAGCCATTATCACGGCGATATAGATGAAACCTTGATGCATCAAGCCGCACAGCTTCTCGTAGGCAAACACGATTTTACCAGTTTTAGAGCGTTGCATTGTCAAGCTAAAACACCCTGTCGAGATGTGCATCAAGTTAATGTGACTCGTCAAGGCATGTATGTGTTGGTGGATATTCAAGCCAATGCATTTTTACATCATATGGTGCGTAATATTGTCGGTTCATTACTTCAAATCGGTTTAGGTAATCAATCTATCGAGTGGATAACAGAACTCTTGGCATTGAAAAATCGCACTCAGGCGGCAGCGACAGCTAAGCCCAACGGATTGTATTTGGTCGATGTGACTTACCCTGAGCAGCATCAATTGCCTAGGTTAGCACTCGGTCCATTGTTTATGCTCGATTAAAGTGTTTTTCAGTCATATTTATTGGGATGTAAAACTAATGTTATGTTTTCGCCACGTCTGGTAAGGTTTGCATAAATTAAATGGTATTGAATTATGTCAATTGCGTCTGAAATTACTGTACCCAATCAACAATCAAGCTTAAATCAATGGCTGGATTATTTGCTGGCAATTCATCCTAGCGAAATCGACATGGGCTTAACGCGAGTCAGTGCTGTCGCCGAGCGACTCAATGTGATTGATTTAGCTCCAGCTAAAGTGATTACAGTCGCCGGTACCAATGGTAAAGGCACGACCTGTGCGATGCTCGCCTCAATATTACGTCAAGCAAACTTATCAGTTGGCGTCTACAGTTCACCGCATTTGCTGCATTACAATGAACGGGTGCAGATCAATCAACAAGATGCCAGTGATGCCTCTCTTATTGGAGCTTTTAGTGCCATAGAGATGGCACGAGGTGATATTTCATTAACCTTTTTTGAATATGCGACGTTAGCGGGTTTATACTTATTCAAAGCTGCTAAGCTTGATGTGATTATTCTTGAAGTGGGCTTAGGTGGCCGTCTAGATGCCACTAATATTATCGATTCCACAGCCACTATCTTGACCTCTATCGATCTTGATCACCAAGAATATTTAGGCGATACCCGAGAACTGGTTGGCAGAGAAAAAGCCGGCGTGTTCCGCTCAGGTTGTCTCGCCATTTGTGGTGAACCCGATTTACCATTGAGCGTGACCGATTATGCTCAGCAGATTGGAACAACACTTTATCGTGTTGGTTATGAGTTTCATTACCATAAAGACCAGAACCCACCTACATTATGGCATTTTGAATCCGCGCAGCAATCTTATATTGGTTTGGCTGTGCCAAGGTTACCGCTAGCTAATGCTGCTAGTGTTGTGGCGCTGCTAAGTTATATTTGGCCGCAAATAAGCCAGCAACACATCAACCAAGGATTACAACAAGCTCAACTAGCTGGACGATTAGAGCAGGTGAGTGAGCAACCATTAGTACTAGTAGATGTAGCGCATAATCCCCATGCTGCACGATATTTAGCACAGCAATTGCAGGCGTACCAAGGTCGTCGTATTGTAGCCTTATGTGGCATGCTTAAAGATAAAGACATCAAGTCGGTATTGGCGACATTGGCTGAACAAATCCGTCATTGGTATTTTGTTGGTTTAGATAATCCACGGGGCGCAACAGCGCAAGCACTGCGTCAAGCATTGCCCAATGAGCGTTGTCGTCAGCATGCCAGTGAATTTACTGACATCGCCAGCGCATGGCAAGCTATACAAGCGACGGTAGAGGCTGATGATGTGGTCATTATATTTGGCTCTTTTTATACTGTTGCAGGGTTTAAATCTTTATAAACACTATTTATGTTAGACGTCGGTTTTAGAAGCCATCATTAACGTCGTTTTGTTAAAAAAGGGAATTAGCTTTGAATCGTCAATTTCAAAATCGTTTAGTGGGTACCATCGTCTTAGTGGCCTTAGGTGTGATTTTTTTACCCGATTTATTAGACGGTAAAAAACCTCAGGTGGTTGAGGAGTTCACTGAAATTCCTTTACGTCCCGTTCAATCAAGTGCTTCAAATCGAGCCAGTTCTGCCAACATCGCCGAACCCGCGGAAGAATTCCAAGTGTTAACGATTGCTGAACCTCAAGATCTCAGTAACGATATTGTTGAATTAGGTGAAGCAGAACCAACTAAAAAAGTGAATCAAGTGGTTAAACCGTCAGCGGCAACCACTGCGGCAGTAAAAAAGCCTGAAACACCCGTTGCTAATAAAACTAAATCACCCGTTACGGCTGGTTTTACGTTGCAATTAGGCGGTTTTAATAATATTACCAATGTAAAAGCCTTAATTATTCAACTACGTAAGGCAGGATTTAATGCTTATACACTGCCTAAAGTACCTGTTGAAGGAAAATTAACCCGAGTATTTGTAGGCCCTGAAGTGTCAGAAGAAAAACTTAAAGCTCGTCAGCAACCTATATTCAAATTAACCGGATTAAAAGGCAAAATCGTAGCCTATAATCCACAGGAACAATAACCTATTCAGACGGTATTATGCTTGGGTGATTAATATTTACAATTTGATTGTTCTTAATCACGCAAGAATAATTTGTGCAATCAGAGGTGAGAAACATCTCTGTCTCTGTTAGAATCTCGCCGTCTTGAACCCTATACCGGATCCCCATCTCCATGGTTTGGATTGATTACGCAATTATTATTGTCATCGGGTTATCAACTATTATTAGTTTGATCCGCGGATTTGCCAAAGAAGCCATGTCTCTTGTGGTTTGGTTTGCCGCTTTCTTTATTGCTAGCCAGTTTTATCTTGATCTTGCTGCTCATTTAACCCAAATGCAGGACGAGTTAGTCAGAAACGGTGTCGCGATTGCCATTCTTTTTATCATTACCCT
Source organism: Shewanella sp. S1-49-MNA-CIBAN-0167 (assembly GCF_040310145.1). Lineage (NCBI taxonomy): Bacteria > Pseudomonadati > Pseudomonadota > Gammaproteobacteria > Alteromonadales > Shewanellaceae > Shewanella > Shewanella sp. S1-49-MNA-CIBAN-0167. Next base: position 4,922 of record NZ_JBEOPO010000066.1, read on the forward strand.
GATCCTAGGGGCACTCGTTAATTATTTGTTAGGCCAGTTAGTGGCCAAAACAGGCTTATCGGGCACAGACCGTGTTTTAGGCCTGTGTTTTGGTGCCATTCGTGGCGCGTTAATTGTTAGCGCATTACTGTTTTTTATGGATGCTTTTACGGCATTCCCTGACACGAAATGGTGGCAGGATTCTGTACTTGTACCTGAATTTGGCGTGGTTATTCAGTGGTTTTTTGACTATGTCGAAAATACCTCAAGCTTTGTACCCAAAATATAATCATAAAACACTTTACAGTGAGGAACCTTACCCATGTGTGGTATCGTCGGAATAGTAGGAAAATCAACAGTTAATCAGACCATTTATGATGCGCTGACTGTGCTTCAACATCGTGGTCAAGACGCAGCAGGTATTGTGACTGTTGACATGAATGCGTTTCGTTTACGTAAAGCAAACGGCTTAGTCAAAGATGTGTTTGAACCTAAACATATGCAGCGTTTACAAGGTAATGCCGGTATTGGACATGTTCGTTATCCAACCGCGGGCAGCTCGAGTGCATCAGAGGCGCAACCGTTTTATGTTAACTCGCCATTTGGTATTTCGTTAGCGCATAACGGTAACTTGACCAATACGCTTGATCTGGCGGAAAGCCTCGTCAGAAAACGTCGTCATGTTAACACCACCTCTGACTCCGAAATCTTGTTAAACCTGTTAGCCGATGAGTTACAAGAGACGCGCAGTTTAACCTTAAGTGCCGATGAAGTGTTTGATGCGGTTGCCAAAGTGCATGCGCAAACCCGTGGTGCTTATGCGGTAGTGGCAATGATCATCGGCCAAGGCCTAGTAGCGTTCCGCGATCCATTTGGTATTCGTCCTTTGGTACTGGGTAAGCATGAAACCGCAACTGGTACTGAGTATATGGTTGCTTCAGAAAGTGTTGCTTTGGATGCCGTCGGTTTTGAAGTGATGCGTGACGTAGCACCTGGTGAGGCTGTTTATATTTCACTTGATGGCCAGTTATTTACCCGTCAATGTGCTGTAGACCCAAGCTATGCTCCGTGTATTTTTGAATTCGTTTATTTTGCTCGTCCAGATTCGAGCATCGACAAAATCTCTGTGTATGCCAGTCGCGTAAACATGGGCGCTAAGTTAGGCGAAAAAATTAAGAAAGAATGGGAAGACCATGACATTGATGTCGTTATTCCTATTCCAGAGACATCGTGCGATATCGCATTAGAAATTGCTCGTTGTATGGATTTACCGTACCGTCAAGGTTTTGTTAAAAACCGTTATATTGGTCGTACGTTTATCATGCCAGGTCAGCAAGAACGTAAAAAATCAGTACGTCGTAAATTGAACGCAATTAATACTGAGTTCAAAGGTAAAAACGTATTACTGGTTGATGATTCAATCGTTCGTGGCACCACGTCTGAGCAGATCATTGAAATGGCGCGTGAAGCCGGGGCAAAGAAAGTGTATTTTGCTTCAGCAGCCCCTGAAATCCGTTTTCCTAACGTGTACGGAATTGATATGCCGACCTCTAATGAGTTGATTGCTCATGGTCGTGATGCTGACGAAATTGCCAAAATCATTGGTGCCGATGGCATTATTTTCCAAGACTTGAGCGACTTAATTGAAGCAGTAAGAATGGAAAATCCAGAGATTAAGCGTTTTGAAACATCAGTGTTCGACGGTCATTATATTACCAATGACGTTGATCAAGCTTACTTGGATCATTTAACCCAACTACGTAACGATGATGCCAAAGCAAATCGCTCAAAGGACATAGGCACTAATTTAGAAATGCACAATGAGTGTCATCCATAAGTTAACCACTGTTTGTTAGTGATAAAAAACCAGCATATTGATGCTGGTTTTTTTTGCTTTAAGGCCTAGAGGCTAGGACGCTTCGCGGCTAGAGGCTATAAGAGTGATAACAAGCGAACGCTGCGCCTAGATGCCTAGATACTAGGACGCTTCGCTGCTAGAGGCTATAAGAGCGATAACAAGCGATGACGAGCGATAAAGATCGATATCAAGCGAACTAGCAGGACGCAGTCCGTTCTAGGGTCTAGGCTTTTTGCTGTTATGCTTTTATAGCAGCGAAGCGATCTAGCAGGACGCAGTCCGCTCTTGGGTCTAGGTTCTTCGCTATTATGCTTTGATAGCCGCGAAGCGAACTAGCAGGACGCAGTCCGTTCTAGGGTCTAGGTTCTTCGCTTTTATGCTGTTATAGCAGCGAAGCGATCTAGCAGGACGCAGTCCGTTCTAGGGTCTAGGTTCTTCGCTGTTATGCTGTTATAGCAGCGAAGCGATCTAGCAGGACGGAGTCCGTTCTAGGGTCTAGGTTCTTCGCTGTTATGCTTTTATAGCCGCGAAGCGAACTAGCAGGACGCAGTCCGTTCTAGGGTTTAGGTTCTTCGCTGTTATGCTTTTATAGCAGCGAAGCGATCTAGCAGGACGCAGTCCGCTCTAGCTTCTAGGCTTTTCGCTGTTATGCTTTTATTGTAATGATTTACGCCGATAAGGGGTTAATTATTTCATATTTGCAGCTTGGCGTATTTAACGCTAATCTATACTGTAAATTTATACAGTTAAGTGGCGCAGTTCGGTTTGTCATATTGAACGCTAACGCCCCAACAGTGGATTATGATTTTATATATTGCTGAAAAACCCAGTCTAGGTCGTGCGATTGCCGATGTGTTGCCAAAGCCACATAAAAAAGGTGATGGCTATATCACTGCCGCCAATGGTGATTGCGTGTCATGGTGTATTGGCCATTTATTAGAGCAAGCCGAGCCTGATGCGTACGATGATGCATTTAAGTCGTGGAAACTCGAGCATTTGCCAATTGTCCCGCAAACGTGGAAGTTGCAGCCCAAACCCAAAACGCGCAGTCAACTTACGGTGTTGCGTAAACTGGTAAAGCAAGCATCATCGATAATTAATGCTGGCGATCCAGATAGAGAAGGGCAGTTGCTGGTCGATGAAGTGATTTCTTATTTGGGCGTAAAGGGTGACAAGCTTAACCAGGTACAGCGGCTGTTAATCAGCGACTTAAACCCCCAAGCGGTCAAACGTGCGCTAGGGCAGTTACGCAGCAATCGTGAGTTTATTCCTTTATCGACTTCTGCATTAGCCCGCAGCCGTGCTGATTGGCTGTATGGCATGAACATGACCCGCGCATATACCATTCAAGGGCGTAAGGTCGGTTATCAGGGGGTATTATCAGTTGGCCGAGTACAAACGCCTTTGCTTGGGTTAGTCGTACGCCGCGACGAAGAAATTACTGCATTTACCCCAAAACCTTTTTATGAAGTGTTAGCGCATTTGCTGACCGATCAGCAACAAGGTTTTAGTGCTAAATGGAAGCCTAGTGAGGCTTGCCAGCCCTATATGGACGAAGATGGACGGGTATTAGCTAAAGGCTTAGCCGAAAATGTGGTTGCCCGCATTAATGGTAAACCCGCTGAAGTGACAAAACTTGAAGCCAAAGATAAGCGCCAAAACCCGCCATTACCTTATAGTTTATCAGCACTGCAAATCGATGCCGCAAAACGCTTTGGGCTATCGGCGAAAGAGGTGCTTGATACCTGCCAAAGTTTGTATGAAAAACATAAATTGATTACTTATCCGCGCTCAGACAGTCGCTATTTACCTAAAGAGCAGCATACTTTGGCACCGAAAGTATTGGATGCTGTGCTCAAAGGCGTTTCTGCCTTGGTTGATGGTTGCGACTCACCTAATGCCAAGCTTAAATCTAAAGCGTGGGATGACAGTAAAGTGGATGCTCACCATGCCATTGTGCCTACCGAGAAAGTGGCTAACTTAGCTGCATTATCAGGTAATGAGGCAAAGTTGTACCAACATGTTGCGCGGCAATATTTAGCCCAGTTTTATCCCGCTTATATTTATGCAGAAACCGCAGTTGAAGTGACGATTGCTGGTGGCTTGTTTACCACTAAAGCGCGTCAAGACAAAAGCTTAGGCTGGAAACAGCTCTTTAAACGGGCAGCCACAGCAAATCAAGCTAATAACAGTCAAGCGAATACTGGTTCAACTCACAGTGAAGACGATAACGACGATGCCGTTCAGTCGCTACCGCCATTGGTTAACGGGCAGGTGTTGCATTGTCTGCGTGGTGAATTATTGGAGAAAACGACTCAAGCGCCGAAGCATTTTACCGATGCCACATTATTAGGCGCCATGACCGGAATTAGTCGTTATGTTACTGATAGTGAAATTAAGAAAATCCTCAAAGAAACCGACGGCCTAGGCACCGAAGCAACTCGTGCTGGGATTATTGAATTATTATTTAAGCGTGGATACCTTATTCGTCAAGGTAAATCGATATTGGCCACTCAGGTTGGCACTGGCTTGATCCGCAGCTTACCAGAATCAGCAACTACACCTGACATGACCGCATTATGGGAAAACAGCCTTGATGCCATCAGCCAAAAACGACTGAAGTACGATGCGTTTATGCAGCCATTACTCAGCCAGTTAGATGGTTTAATAACCCAAGCATCCAGCCAGTTACCATCAGCATTACAAGGTGTCGCCAGTACCACACCGAAACGCAGTTTTAAAAAGCCTTATAAAAAGAAAGCTAAAGCGAAAAGCTAAGAGGGTAACAAGTGGTGAAAAGCGATAACTAACGGTGACAAGCGAACGCTGCGCTTTTTTGTTAAGTCAAAAGTCTAGGCGCTAGGTCGCTTCGCGGCTAGAGGCTATACAAACAACGTCATAAGCTAAGAGGGTAGCAAGCGATGAAAATCGCTACAGAAAAAACTTGATCATTACAATGCGGCTAAATCGAAGAGAGTTAAATTAAAGGTGTAGATGAGTCAGCGAGTATCCAAAACAGGGATGTTTTGGATAAGCCCACAGGGATGCTGATTTAAAATCAAGAGCCGGCGTCTCGCTTAATCATCTGCACATCAGCATGCTGCAGGCAATAAGTTCAAATAAAGCTACGTTATAAATCAAGCTAAACTAATACCAAGTAAGCTGAGTTAATCAATACCTTAAATACACTTTTGTCCAAAAGTGAGTTTAAGGTATTAAATATATATCGTTGTTAGATGATGACAAAGAATGTGTCTTATTTCATTGAGATATAACTGAGAAAAGACGGAATCGGCCAATATCCTGAATCGCTCGATATCGCTCGTTATCTCTTACCACCGCATTTCATCGCACTTCCTGCTGTTACCGCTTGTTATCCCCGATAGGCTTATCAATTCAACACGCTTTTATCTACTATGCCTTTCTCAATCAGTTGCAGTAAAATATTGCGGGTCTTTTGTTTTAAGGTGTCACGCAGTAATCGGGCTGCGGGAGTAATAGACTGTCTACTGGGGAATATCAGCCAGAGTTCGGTCGCTTTGGTTTGGTATTCGGGTAAAATATGTACCACGTTTTCGGCGAGTAAATCGCTTGATATATCAAGGCAAGATTTAAGCCCAATGCCTTTACCCGATACGCACCATCGATGAACCAGTTCACCATCGTTAGACACTCGGTTGCCTTTCATTTTGATTTTATACTGTTCATCACCGCGATAAAACTCCCACACATCGTAAGTAATATTATTGAGTTGATATAACAGTCCATTGTGGGAGGCGAGGTCTTGTGGGTGTTTTGGCATGCCATGTTTTGCTAGGTAAGCTTTAGATGCACACAATAATCTGGGGACATTACAGATTTTAAACCCGTAAAGATTAGCGTCATTTGGCGAACCATAGCGCAAGGCTAAATCGACGGAGTCGCGGTAAAAGTCCAAGTTACTGTCATTAATATTGGCGCGTAAACTGACTTTTGAGTGAGTGGCCATAAACTCATCTATCCATGGCATAACCAGATTGCGGCCCAAATCCGATGACAATGCAATTCGTAAATCCCCGTCGATGATGTCTAATTCGCCTTTCATATTTTGTTTGGCTTGTTCGAGCATTAATAGTGCTTGCTCACATTGAGGAATGTATTTTTCCCCAGCATTGGATAACCTTAGCTGCCTTGTAGTGCGAATGAACAACTCAACACCTAGCGAACTTTCGACTCGTTTAACTGCGGCGCTGGCGGTTGCTGTGCGCATATCAAGATTGGTTGCTGCGGCGGTAATGCTGCGAAACTCAGCCACTTTCAAAATAACCTGCAGATCTTCTAATAACATATTGTCTAATAATATTTGATAATGTTTCAATTATTATGCTGTTTATGCGGAGTAAAACAAGGGCTAATATAGCTTCATTGAAAAGTAATCCCATTGATACCGTTTACTATAGGAAGCAGATTATGAAAGCCATCGGATACACACAATCATTAGCCGTTACTCACCCTGAGTCGTTAATTGATGTCGAGTTACCTCAACCTATCGCAACAGGCCGTGATTTATTAATCAAAGTAAAAGCCATCGCCGTTAACCCAGCAGACTATAAAGTCCGCTTGAACATGGCGCCTGTTGCGGGTGAAGTAAAAGTGATCGGTTGGGACGCCGTTGGTGAAGTGATTGCGACAGGTGAAAGTGTGAGCCCATTTAATCCTGGCGATCAGGTTTATTATGCTGGCGATATTACGCGTCAGGGTAGCAATGCTGAATACCAATTAGTGGATGAGCGTTTAGTGGGCATTAAACCTAAAAGTTTATCCGATGCCGAAGCCGCAGCATTACCGTTAACGGCGATCACGGCTTGGGAATTACTGTTTGAACATTTATGTATTAAGCAACAAGCACCCCATTCAACTGAAAAATCAAACGAAGTCATTTTGGTCGTAGGCGCTGCGGGTGGTGTGGGTTCTATCTTTATTCAGTTAGCAAAAACCTTGACAGGTGCAACCATTATCGCCACAGCATCGCGTGAAAGTTCAAGCGAATGGGTGAAAAAGTTAGGCGCTGATCATGTGGTTGATCACACCAAACCGTTACCCGCTCAAATTGATGGATTAAACATAGGGTCTGTCACCCATGTGGCCAGTTTAAACAGCACAGATGCCTATTTTGAGGCTTACACTCAGTTGCTAGCACCCTTTGGTAAAATTGCCATGATTGATGATCCAGAAGGGTTAGATATCACTAAGTTAAAACTCAAGAGTTTGTCATTACATTGGGAGTTTATGTTTGCTCGCTCGATGTTTAACGCAGTAGATATGGATGAGCAGGGACGTTTACTTAACCGAGTAGCCGATCTTGTCGACCAAGGTTATATTCAAACTACGTTAGGCCAGCACATGGGCGCAATAAATGCTGCAAATCTTCGTGCTGCACATGAGGCGTTAGAAGCAGGCCGTGCCATTGGTAAAATTGTTTTAGAAGGGTTTTAATTAATACCTTTAATTGTATTATTTAACATGCCTATGCAGTTGGCTCAGTAAGAATGTATTGGCGTGTGAATTATTGCCAAATTTAACAATCTGTTAGGTAT
>NZ_JBEOPO010000067.1:0-11365 GCF_040310145.1 Shewanella sp. S1-49-MNA-CIBAN-0167
GGAGCGACATATCGGGTTCGAACCGATGACCTATACCTTGGCAAGGTATCGCTCTACCAACTGAGCTAATGTCGCATTTTATATCTTTTTAATGCTTTATTATATCTGCGAGGAAGGTATCGTCTTTCAACCTATCCAACTGAGCTAATATCGCATTTTATATCTTTTTAATGCTTTATTATATCAGCGAGGAAGGTATCGTCTTTCAACCTATCCAGCTAAACTATTGTCGCATTTCAATCGTTTTAATGCTTTATTGTATATGTAAGAAAGGTATCGTCTTTCAACTTATCTTATCGAACTAATACTATAGAGATGTGTTAGTTAACAAAAAACCTAAGCCTTACTGTTAACTCGTCACTTGTCTACGGGGAGGCATTTTACCGAATTAACCTCGAGTGTCAATTGTTGATTTACGCAATTATGACTGTTTGCGCACTAAATAATCTTATTGAAGTATTATTATGCTATTCAGCAGTTAAATCATTCCAAGCTGCTGAAATATAACTTATCATCGACCAGAACGTCAGTGCGGCCGCAATATAAAACAACCCAAAGGCAACATCGGTTAGCAAAGGCGTCGGTTTCCAAATTAATCCAGTAATGGCAACCATTTGCGCGGCAGTTTTATATTTACCAATCCAAGAAACGGCTACCACACCACGTTTGCCAATTTCGGCCATCCATTCACGTAATGCAGAAATCACAATCTCTCGGCCAATCATAAACAATGCAGCTAAGGTTAAATACATATTATCATTTTGCTGAACCAACAACACTAATGCTGTCGACACCATGACTTTATCGGCAACAGGATCTAAAAAAGCGCCAAATCGGGTTAGCTGACCTAGTTTGCGAGCGGCATAACCGTCTAACCAATCGGTCAGTGCAGCCAACCAAAAAATAAATGCTGAAACAAATGGTGCCCATGAGTAAGGTAAATAGAAAACGGCTATGAAAACGGGCAACAAAGCAATACGAAATAATGTCAGTGCAATAGGTAAATTAAACGGCATAAAAAGACCAAATTGTCAGAAGCAGCGCCAATTTTGCCTTAAATTTAGCCCCCTCGCAATGTATCATGGATTGTTTGTGCCATTTCTAAGCTAATTCCGGGTACTTTTGTCAATTCAGTCACGCTAGCGCCTTTGACTTCTTGTATTCCACCCAAATGTTGCAACAAGGCTTTACGCCTCTTAGGACCCACTCCGGCGATAGATTCTAATGTAGAGGTGTTACGTGTTTTCTGGCGTTTATTACGATGTCCGGCAATCGCAAATCGATGTGACTCATCACGGATGTGTAACATTAAATGAAATGCAGGCGAATCACTCGGGAGTTCAAAGGTTTGTTCACTGCCACCAACGGTGAAGGTTTCGAGTCCGGCTTTGCGCCCTTCGCCTTTGGTCACACAAATGAGTAATGGCGGATGATCAATATTGACACACTTCTCATCAACAATAGTTTGCGCCACTCTTAATTGGCCGATGCCACCATCGATAAAGACCAAGTCAGGTACTTTGCCATTGTTATCAATTTTATCGAATCGACGGCTTATCGCTTGCTCCATAGCAGCATAATCATCGCCACCGGTAATTCCGGTAATATTATAACGGCGATAATCGGCTTTATGCGGCCCTTCTCGATTAAACACCACACACGAGGCCACAGTACTTTCGCCCATAGTGTGGCTAATATCAAAACACTCCATCCGCTTAATAGGCTCATTAAGCTCAAGTGCTTCTTCAAGTAATAGGAACCGTTGTTCAACGGTATTTTTATGGGACAATCTCGTGGCAACAGCATTACTGGCATTAGTCATGGCTAAGCGTAAAAAATTGGCCCGATCACCACGCACTTGCGTTTTTAATTCAAACTTTTTATCTAGTGCTTGTTCAATAGAGGCTTGCAACTCTTTTATGCCGTCAAAGTGATGACTGAGGATGACTTCTTTGGGAATTGTACGTTGGATATCGGCATTGAGATAAAACTGGCCTAAAAATGACGACAACACTTCTTCGATTGCAGTTTCTGCAGGTACAGAAGGATAATAACTGCGACTGCCAAAGATTTTGCCGTCGCGGATAAACAATAGGTGAAAACACGCAATACCAGAGGCATAGTCGACGCCAATGACATCCATATCCCCTTTCTGATTCGATACTTCCTGCTGCTCTGCAACCCGCCTTAAAGCGGTGATTTGGTCGCGATATTGTGCCGCGCGTTCGTATTCCAAATCAATGGCAGCAATTTCCATTTTTGCCACCAATTGCGATATCACTTGCTTGTCTTTACCGCGTAAAAATAGACTGGCTAATTTAACCTGCTCACTGTATTCCTCATCACTGACAATTCCGACACAAGGCGCACTACAACGATCTAATTGATATTGTAAACAAGGGCGAGATCGCGATTTGTAGTACAAATCATCGCATTGGCGGATAGGAAACAATTTTTGCATTAAATGCAAACTCTCGCGCACTGCACCACCATTAGGGTAAGGGCCAAAGTAATGACCTTTTTCACGTTTGGGACCACGGTGATATGCCAATCGAGGATGTTTATGGCCACTTAACAAAATATACGGGTACGATTTATCATCACGAAGCAGTACGTTGTATTTGGGCATGTACTGTTTGATATAATCGTTTTCAAGCAATAACGCATCGGTTTCGCTATGGGTAACGGTCACATCAATATGATCGATATGCGATACCAATGCTTGGGTTTTAATGTTGGGTATATTGACTCGAAAATAGGAGCTAAGACGTTTTTTAAGATCTTTGGCCTTACCAACATAAATAACCTGTTGGCGCTTATCGTACATACGATAAACCCCAGGCGCTGAGGTAACATTTTTTAAAAAGGATTTGGCGTTAAAACCACTGGACATGATTAAAGCTACTTAATGCGTTGCGAGGAATAACGTATTCCCGACTAAAATGAACCTGTATCGAGCATTTTGTAACGGATAGCTAAACGGGTCAACTCAACATCTCCGCCGATCCCAAGCTTAGCAAATAACCGATAACGATAGCTGTTGACGGTTTTCGGGCTTAAATTTAATTTTTCAGAAATATCATTAACTTTCTCGCCATTGGTTATCATCATCATGATTTGCAACTCACGTTCAGATAAACTGCTAAATGGGTTCTCATCAGAGTGGTTAAATTGACTGAGAGCCATTTGCTGGGCGATTTCTGACGACAAGTAACGTTGACCTCGAGCTACTTGAGTAATAGCGCGTAATACTTCAGGTGAAGTAGACCCTTTGGTTAAATACCCAGAGGCACCCGCCTGCATCACTTTTGTCGGAAATGGATCTTCAGTTTGTACAGTTAATACAATAATTTTTGCATCGGGCTGGTAGCGCAAAATTTTACGAGTAGCTTCTAATCCCCCCATACCTGGCATATTCATGTCCATTAAAATGACATCTGCTTCATTCTGTCGCGACCACTGTACCGCGGTTTCTCCATCAGGTGCTTCACCGATGACTTTAATACCACGCTCATCTTCCAAAATACGACGGATCCCCGTTCTCACGAGTTCATGGTCGTCAACCAAATATACAGATATCACGTTAACCCACCTATTATTATGCGTAATTTATTTTTGGATTTTAGGGCCATTTTTTATATATAAAACATTTATAGGCAAAATAATATGCCAAAATATTATGCTAAAACTGCGCGGGTAAAATTGCATATCTTACCCATCTACCTTTGATGCCTAAATTTAACATCTTTACATTTACAGACACAAGTAAAGTCATGGTTGAACGTGAAATATGTATATAAAATATCCAGCACGGTTTCCTTAACATTGCCATTTAATCTTTTAAATCATTCACCTTGCAACGTGACAATAATGGTGCGCAAACAAGCATGATCGCGATGCTCGCATAAATATAAACCTTGCCAAAGGCCGAGATTCAGGTGCCCGTTAGTAATAGGGATAGTCTGACTAACACCTATCAACGTCGACTTAATATGAGCAGGCATATCATCAGCACCTTCATCTGTATGCTGGAAGTATGCCGCACCTTCTGGTGCGAGTACATTAAAATACCGCTCCATATCGCCACGAACAGTGGGATCTGCATTTTCGTTAATCGCTAGTGATGCAGATGTATGCTGAATAAACACATGTAATAATCCAACATTTATGGATCTCAGCTCGGGCAGCTGTGTGATCACTTCGTCGGTAATTAAATGAAATCCTCGCCGCTGTGTCTTAAGAGTCAATTCTCGTTGTAACCACATCAAATGGATCCTTTTTTGATTTTAACGCACAACGTATCGTCAAGCGAAGTGCGAAGCATACATCAGAGTAGTATTAAGTCTGAAACGATTTGGGCTCATTGTCAGATAATTTACTTAACCTCTCATCGAGTTCAAAGATGAGGCATATAAGCAAAATATGAATATTTCACCGGTTCCATATCAAACTTGCCATTCTTTTGCTCACAAAGCGTCTTCATGTGTTAATAACTTTTACAGTCGACTCAACATGGGTATTGATGAAAAATGCAGACATACATAGCATAGAACGTTTGATTTTAATCAACGTATCATGGCAGATTGAAGCCGATTCAGCAGCGGGCAAGCAATATCTGACGGTATAACTGAAGAGTTCAGGACATTCTTTGGTGGAGTAACGGCAAAAAATTAGCCGTAATAGTGCTTAACGGAGCGATAAAATAACACAATGGTAATGACTTCACTGATTTGAAGACGCAAAGTTTATTTCGCAGTTTACCCCCAGCAGACACAAGGTGTTTTGCCAAGCGAGAATAAAGCCCAACAATGGGTGTTCCATTATTAAATCAGGACAAGCGAACCCATCAACTTTTTTCTGTTATAGCTGTTCGCTTTGTATGGCATGTTTAGCAATAGAGTCCACAATCAATGTGGAATGGGACCTAATCGCGACGAATGGCTCAATCAATTCCCCACTCTTGTTTTAATACATAAATTGTTAGACAGCGCCACTCACAGCAATGACTTAAACCGTTCTGAGGTGAGCTAAAACAGTAACGCAAATAAGGGCGCGGTGATAACCATGGCAATACCGGTAAAAATCATGGTTAAACTGGCGATAACCCCTTCTTCCCGACCAATTTGATTCGCTTTAGCCGCTCCAGCGCCATGTGCAGATGCCCCTAAAGAAATCCCCCTCGCTAAGCTGCTTTGTATCTTAGCCGCTTTAAAAAGGGGCTCACAAATCAGCATTCCCATAATACCTGTGACTAAGACTAACATTGCGGTTAATTCCGGTATGCCACCAAATGCACTTGTTGCTTCAATGGCAAACGGGGTCGATACCGATCTTACGATTAAACTACGAGAAAGCGCTGACGGCATATTGGTGAAATGGAGAATCAACCATGAGGATCCAACGCCTAAACATAACCCAGCCATTACCCCAAGGCTTATCGTTAACGGATAACGTTTGATTAGTAGCCGTTCACGATAAATGGGCACCGCAAATGCAATCGTGGCAGGTGCCAGTAAAGCGGGCAGCCAATGGGTAAATTGAAAGTAATCGACCAGTGGAATTTGAAATATAACCACGGTCAACAAAATAATCGTCGGGGCCATGATAATGGGGGCAAACCAAACCCGTTGTTGGCGTAAATAAAGCCGCTTACTGAGGTAATATCCTGCCAATGTGAGTAATAAACACAAAGCGCCTAATAATGAATCGTTCATTGTTGCTACCCATTAAATTCAATTTGAAAGAGCGGTTACTTAAGGTGTGAGCGCTGTGAGGAAATGTTGTTTAGACGTTGTTTACGTTCAAACTTAAATAACTTGTCAACGATAACAGCCGTACCTAATAGCACACTGGTACTGGCCAGTAACATGCACATAATCAACTCAGCACCATAGTTTTCTAGTATTGATTTATATTTGGTAACCGCGACAACGGGGGGAATGAAAAATAAAAGTAAGTCGCCAATTAACCATGCCGAGCCTTGGTTGACGACTTTTTCGGGTAGCCATTGGCAAGATAATAATATCAATAATACGCCTAAGCCAATAACGCTTCCTGGAATAACAGAATGAACCGAGTGAGCCGCCCACTGACATAGCCAAGCAAATAAACATAGACCACTCACTTGGACGATTAAGGTTGTTTTGCCCTTCAAAAAGGCGCTATGGGTATTTAATGGAGATAACATTTCGTTTCAAATATCGATTTTTTAGTTGATATTGAGAGTTTACGCTTGCTCAAATGATAAAAAAAATGAATATTAATGATTAACTTCATTCCTTTTGGTTATGCACTGAGTTCTTAAAGCACTGCACTATTTCACCGAAGTTGTTAACGCTGGCGGTTTCGCTAAGGCTGGTCACTCGGTTTATGGATAACATGTGAACAAAGGTGATCATAAGACGAGTCATCTAAACTGACGACTGTTTGTCTTGGTCTGGCCATCATTCATTGCCTGCAAGTTAATAAAGGTAACAAAAAACCAAAACAGTGATTAAAAATTCACCAATGATTGTGATTGGCAATATAATGTCAACTTGATTGACCCATCGCGGTCACCATCTGTGTGGCCGCATAGACATGCGGCTTCTCACACCGTAAAATACGCCGCGCTTGTAAAAGCAGTCCCCTTTCGTTAACCCGAGTTATTTTCAGTGAATAAAAAAATCGAACTACTTGCCCCTGGCGGCGATGTTGAAGCCATTAAAGCGGCCATTGTTGCTGGCGCAGATGCGGTTTATTTTGGCTTAGATAACTTCAATGCAAGAAACCGAGCGATAAACGTCAGCTTTGATGAGCTCAACCCTCTACTTGCATTAGCACACAAGCACGATTGTCAGATGTTTCTCACCCTGAATATCATCATTATTGAAACGGAAGTTCCGGCGTTATTTCGGCTGTTAAACCGCCTCGTGAATACTGATATTGACGGCGTTATAGTGCAAGACTTGGGGTTGTTCTACATTCTTGGTCATTACTTTCCGAGCTTAGACATTCATGCTTCGACTCAGGTCACAACTCATAATAGTGGCCAAATCGAGTTTTTACATCAATTAGGCTCGAGCAGAACCAACCTTTCACGCGAGTTAACCCTTGACGAGATCCGCGACCTAACTCAAGTGTCGCACGCCTTGAATATGGCGACGGAGGTTTTTGTACACGGTTCAAACTGCATCAGTTTCTCAGGGCTTTGCTATATCAGCTCCGTTCATGGCGGTAATTCAGGCAACCGAGGACGTTGTAGCCAACCCTGCCGAGACGCCTATCAACCTGCAAAAGCGGCTAAAGAATTCCCACTCAACATGAAAGATAACTCTTCTTACCACCAATTAACTGAGCTTGCTGAGGCTGGAGTAGATTCACTCAAAATTGAAGGTCGGATCAAGAAGCCTCATTATGTGTACACTGTGGTAAATACTTGGCGTAAGCAATTACAGCGATATTACCAAAACCAACCACTTGTCGATGAAAAAATTAATTTACATCAAGTTTTTAATCGTGATTTTACCGATGGTTATCTCAATAACAATATCAATAAAGATATGTTTATTGATAACCCGCGAGACAATAGTAACGATTATTTTATCCAACTTACCAATGCAAAAAGCCCAGTCGAAATCGATGCTGTGAAGCAGAAAATTTACGACGATAAAACAGATATTATCCAGACGCTAGATAAACTAACGAGCAGCATGGTCATAGATAAAATCCCGCTGAAGTTTACGTTTATCACCCAAGAAAATGGTCAGCTTGACGTCGATGTTACTGCAGATGACTTACGCTTTTCAGTTCGCGTTGACACCCATAAACAACCGGCATCCCATTCGATTGACCAAGCAACATTAACCAAACGCTTCAGCAGTTTAAATAATGATAAGTACCGGATTGAACAACTTGATTTTGAACGTTTCACTGATGGCACCTACCTGTCGTATAAGTTGATAACTGAACTTAAACGCCAAATTGAACACAAATTAAATGGTGACAAACCACTCATTGAAGACGTTCAAGTACCCAGTATTGTTCTAGGATCTAACGCCAGCTCAAAGGAAGACCGCGCAGCAAAGCTGGTGGTATTGATTGCGAATGACAAAGACATTGAACTGGGTGAAATCGCTGATATTTGCTATTACCTAATACCTGAAAAGATAGGCAAGCATTTTAATCGGCTGGTTAAATTGTTTAACGACAATCAAAATCTGGCTCCTTGGTTTCCATCAATCCTTATTGGCGATGATTTCTCCCAAGCCGTTGCCCTACTCAACGCTGTGCAGCCTAAACATATTGTGGCTAATAATACTGGTATCGGATTTGCGGCATTTAACGCCAATATTGACTGGATAGCCGGCCCTCAACTCAACCTGAGTAACTCGTTTAGTCTTGAAGCGCTAAAACGGACTTTTAATTGTAGCGGCGCTTTTATCTCGAACGAACTCGCACGAAAGCAAATCAGATCGATTAAATGCCCAGAAGCTTTCGAGCTACATTACAGCATTTATCATCCCACATTATTAATGACCAGCCGCCAGTGTTTTTTCCACCAAGTCACCGGTTGTAAAAAAGATAGAGTAGATAACCAGTGCCTGCCGAAATGCGCTAAGCATGCATCAATCATCAATGTGAAGGACAATGCTTTTGTTATTGATAAACAAAAGGGGTCGCACAATAGTTTATACAATAATCATAACTTTATGAATTTGGATATTGTCGGTGACTTGGCTGGCAAGTTCACTAGCCTGTTGGTGGATTTACGAGATATTAAAACATCCACACAGATCAATGGGTCAAAAGCTGATTTTATCGAAGCATTACGCAAATTGATTGCCGGTGATCAAGCCGCAATTGAGAGGCTGACGGAGCAGGTACAACCCACCATATCAAATCAGTACACCAAAGGGATCTAGTTGAAAGATGTCTTATTAGGTGTACTAGATCTAATTTAGTGTGACTTTTCTAATTAGATAGGACTCTGTCTAATGCTAAATATTTTTACGCTTGAGCAAAACGCCAATTGACTAAACTCTTGTCCGTCTGAGTCATCCCGTTTTTTCGTTTGAATGGGTTCTAAAACATCACCCAGAGCAATTTCAAATCCACAAAGCATTTTGATGAGCTCTTCTAACGCATGATTCTAACCCAAGATTGTGTCTAACGATGCTCACTTGTGACGCCACATCATTTAACAGCTGACACCAAACCAGCATTACTGAACTATCGAACGTATATAGCTGACTATCAACCTGGCAGTTTATAGGATGATGATGGATACTTTTATGAACGTTGTTATAAGAGCGATGAGAATGAGACGAAGACAATGATGCTACATAGATATTGGCTAGCATCCCACACATGGGCAATATAAGACTATCATTCATTACCTGCAAGTCAATAAAGGTAACTAAAAACTAGAGAAATGGTTAAATATCCGCCAACCCTCTTGGGTGACTGGGTTTTATTCCCGTTGAATGTCAACACACTAGTACTAATTCCATTTAATTCTGACTGTTTAAAAGCTTATAAGCTCGGTTGAGTTTCAACCGAGCGTTATCTACATCAAACATCCACTTAATACGAGCATTCTCGCTATTTCTGGCTGTTTCCCAAGCCGTAAGCGAAAGTCGTAGATCATCCCAAGTGGCAATTCGTCTATCCAAACATTGCCTGTTCATCACGCCAATCTCAATTTCTACCATATTCAACCAACTGGCATGTTTTGGGGTGTAGTGAAATTCAATTTTCTTCAAGATACGCCGAGCTTCTTCTGCTGGATAAGCTTTGTATAAAGAACCGGGGGTGTGCGTTGTATATACCCATCATTCTTCAAGGTGCATGTTTTAACACCTGAAAATGGTCATTAATTCTACTCCCTAAAATATCACCTATCAGGGGAAGTGTTTGACTAAAAAGTTCATCAATTTTATCCCTGAATTCTTTCGCCGTTGCAAAATATTTGTTATTTCTCACATGCTCATTCATTACCTTCCACAAACGTTCTATTGGGTTTAAATTGGGGCTGTAAGGCGGGAGGTAATGAAGCCCAATATTAAGCTCTTTTGCTTTATTCTTTACGACTTGTGCTCGGTGATAACCTGCACCATCTAAAATTAAATGAATTCGCTTATCACTGCCGTTATACGCTCTTATCTCCTCGAAAAAATGCTGAATAGTTTCACCATTCACTTTATCGTAACGCTTCACTTGAGCGGCAGCTAAGTCATTCAAATCAATTGCACCAACTAGATTTAATCGAGTCCGACTACCCGTTGTTTCTATCGCTTTGTCATGCCCTGTTTTTATCCAGCCACAACTTACTTTTGTCGCTTGAGTTGGATGCATAGCATCCATAAACAATATAGGCTCATCAACTACTTCAGACTTTAACTTAGTGTACTGCTCAATAAAATCGGCTTGCTTTTTTTCATCAAACTTATGAGGGACGCCTTTAGGGTATTTGTAGCTAAAGTTATGCTGATGAAGCCATTTATTTAAACCTGGAATAGAGAAGCGCAGCCCATGGTTTCTCCATATGTACTCAATGATTTCATACGAGCAGCGATAAGTGTTTAACATCAGGTGAGCCATAACCTCATCAGTTTGTGTTTCACTCAAATAAGGTCGTGAACCTCCATTTTCAGGTCTAACTTATTTTTACTGACGTAATCATCAATATGCCTAACGATACTTGTTTCATGCAGTCGTAAGGCCTGAGCTATCATCGGTGTTGACCAGCCTTCAGAGCGAAGTAAAACGGCTTTAATTCGATCACGAACACGCCCATCTCGACTCTCGTCGTGAAGGGCTTCAAGATCTATTTTTTGCTCGATGGTCAACTTGATGTTTTTCATGAGGGGTATGGTGATCTTCATTGGTAAAAAATCAAGCATCTTCATTGATCATGGGTATAGTTGTCTAAAACCTCGTGGATTTTATCCGCATCAGGATAATGAACATCAACCAAATCCCGCATACACGCTGCAAAGTCCTCTCGTTTCTTGGTTGCAGTTGCTTTAGCATGCCGCCAGCCTCGATGCCTGTCGTACATCAGATAGATATTGGCCACATCCTCACGCCGGTATTCGTAATCATCTTTAGCTAAGTGCCCTGGTGAAGCTAATTTGGGCGGTTTTACATGTGACACCAGTTGTTTCATTGCTTCATCAAAATTATCCACAGGATGTTTTTCATCCGCAGGCATAGCATAAATTTCCAGCACCTCTTCCATCTGCGCAATGAAGTCGCTGTTTAACTCGCCAATACACCACATCTTCTTTTGCCATGGTTTTAATTCATCATGCCTATGCACTTGGCTCAGTAAGAATGTATTGGCGTGTGAATTATTGCCAAATTTAACAATCTGTTAGGTATT
>NZ_JBEOPO010000068.1:0-11194 GCF_040310145.1 Shewanella sp. S1-49-MNA-CIBAN-0167
ACAGTCAATGCGGTGAATGACGCCCCCACCATTAGCAATATCAGCAACCGCAGTATCAATGAAGACAGCAATACGGGCATTATTGCCTTTACCATAGGTGATGCTGAAACGGCCGCAGGTTCGTTGTCAGTGAGTCGCAGTTCAAGCAATACGGCACTCGTTCCGACCGCCAATGTGATATTGGGCGGCAGTGGTGCCAACCGTACGGTGAGTGTGACACCCGTGGCGAACCAAGCTGGAAAATCGACTATTAGTATTACCGTATCCGATGGCAGTTTAAGCAGTACTGTTGCATTCGTTGTGACAGTCAATGCCGTCGATGATCTTCCTATTGTCAGCTTAACGCCAATTCCTGACTTATATGAATCACAATCTTTATTTGTAACGGCAAGTGCATCTGATAATGATAGCGATATTAGTGCAGTAGAGTTTTCAATAGATAACTCCGCTTGGTATCCCGACACAAGCTCACCCTACAACTATGATTTTGGAATGCAGGCAATTGGAATACATCAGGTCAACGTTAGAGCTAAGAGTTCAACCAATCAATATTCATCGATAAGCACAGCGTCATTCAATGTCCTTTCTGTAGCGTTAGTTGATATTAATGAGATATCTGATGCAGCGAACAGTCCCGTATCACCAGAGCAAAGCGACTTAGTGGGTGAAATAAAAGGTAATGCCGGCGTTGATGGCGGTGCATTTTCTTATTCAGTGCCTTTGACTATTGCTCCAGGTCGTAAGGGCGTTCAACCTAGCTTATCGCTAAACTACAACAGTCAATCTGGTGAAGGAATTGCCGGCATGGGCTGGAGTTTATCAGCCAATTCTAGCATTTCCCGCTGTTCTAATATTTATGATCTAGATGACTCAACGATTAATAGCACTTTTAGTGTAGACGATAAAATTTGTTACAACGGTAGTCGCTTAGTGGCAGTATCTCCGACTAATGGCGGTTCTGTTGGGCAATACGGCACCTCTGGCACCTATTATCAAACCGAGCGCGATGGTTCTGTTATTGTGCAACAATTAGGTGGCGGACTAAATAGCAGCAGTGTTTACTTTGTTGCTTCTGAAGTAAATGGTACTCAACATTTATTGGGTCAATCAAGTAACAGTCGTATTGTCCCCGTAGGATTAAACCTTGCTTCTACTTGGCTGCAAGATACCACCCGCGATACTCACAGCAATGAAATTAGTTATCAATACGATGAAGCCTCTGCAGGTAATCGCTATCTTCTTGATATTTTCTACACTGGTTATGAAGGTGTTTTAGGGACTCGAAATATTCACTTTGATTACAAAAAAATACCTAGCTCTAAAGGTTATCAATGGGGAGGTTATAGTGTTCATGACAGGCAGTTGATGAGTATTTCAATGAACATTGAAGGGCAAGAGAAAGCAACTTGGTTATTGAATTATCAGACTCCGACCACTTCTTTAAATGATGCAGCGATATTAGACAATTTGCAGTATTGCGATACAGACAATAATGATTGTTTAACAACAGAATTCTCGTGGTTTTACCGTCAATACCAGCACAACTTACAAACCAACCATGCACTAGCCAACATTACAGATAATTATACTGTTGGATTAAAAGTAAAACAGGATGCCGATTATGATGGCGATGGTGTGGCAGACTTATCCGTCCCGTTAGACGGCATCTATCTATCACGCACAGGAAACAAAATTACTTATCGCAATTTGCCTGACATTAGTGGCCGTCAGTGGGCGGGTGATTTGAATGATGATGGTTTACCCAATTCAAATGAAGAAAGCGCAAATGCCATAAATGGCACTATCGATTACGATTTAGATGGTGCTGATGATTTTGTTTATACCAACAGCGCTTCTAAGCTTGTTTTTACCAGCTTTAACGCTGATGGCAGCCTTAAAAGCTCTTATACGTCGGGAATTAGTGCGACTTGTTATACCACGATTTATCGTGATATTGGGGATAAGTTTTGCACAAGTCATGCTGTAGACATTAATGGTGATGGTCGTAAAGATATTCTCGTTGCTACCAATAAGGTTACTGGATCCAGCAACTACACTATTACTTATAAAGCTTATCTGCGAAATGACTCTGGTGCTGGTTTTAGTTACAAACGCAGCTTTACTGCACAGGCCAAAGAACCGCTTATTCCGATGGATGTGGATGGCGATGGTGTTGTTGATTTGGCGCCAAGCCAATTTCACAAGTCATTAAAATGGTACAAGGTTGAGTTTAACCCAGACTCAAATGCGGTCTCATTTATTGAGAAAAATATCACTTTTAACGTCAATGTTGACATTGTTCATCGCACACGACCAAGCCGTTGGGTAGACTTTAACGGTGACGGACTCAGCGATATCTTGACATTGCATAAGGTGAACAGCGCCGACACCTTTTATACCCGCTATATCATTTTCAATAAAGGCAATGGATTATTTGAAGCACCATTTAATACAGGCATAAAAGAGCTGGCGTTTAGTGGCGGCAATGGCAGTTTTGCCAAGGACCCTACTTATAGTGGTTCGGCTGGTTACGTGCACGAAAATTTCATTCAATTTATTGATTATAATGGCGACGGTCGTCAAGACATCCTTTATCCTAATTATGCTCGCAAAAAATACCTGTATGAATGTTGGAATTGGACGTATAACGAGTCCTGTCGCGCCGTTGATGGTGGCAATGCACCTAAATTTTATGACCATGATGTTTGGTATTGGAATGTGTTGCTCACCAACCCTGATGGCAAATCTTTTACTGATGTCCAACTACCCGTTTATGGTGCGTTAGCTACGCTGTCCCCTATCGATTTAACGGGTGATGGCAGAGTTGATTTCATCTCAGGAATAGGGTTTGAGTCAGACGCCACAAAACGCACCTGGTTTTACGGCTCTAAATATGGCGGCAAGCCTAGTTCTTATCCCGTCGGATTTGCCCTGTTTGCGCATGTGGATACTCAAGATACGACTATTAAGAGTATCAAAACAGGTATGGGGGAAAAATTACAGCTTGATTATACGCAACTTAAAAATATTTACTCTCAGCCTGAGACGACCGAATATCCTTACGTAAATTTCACTAATACCATGCGAGTTGTTGTTACATTAAAAGAAGATAATGGTTTAAATGGGGTTAACAAAACGGAATACAGTTATAAAAATGCTCGATTCCATGTTGCGGGCCGAGGCTTTCAAGGTTTTAGTGACATTATTGAAACCAATACTGATGCTCAAAATCTGCATACATTAACGACTGAAACCATGTTCTCACAAACCTTCCCTTGGTCAGGGACTGTGTTGAAAAAAACCATTAAGGACGGTCAACAAAATATACTCAATGAATACCGCGTTAACGAATTATCACCGAGTCTATCGGATTATACCGCAGGAATTGCCAATAAAAATGGTGGCAAAAGTTGGTGTTTCTATCCTAAAAAGACAACGAGCGTAACGAAATCTATTGACCCAAACACCATTGTGACGACGGTGAAAAACTCGCAAGAAAAAAACCGTTTTTGTCAAACGACGTTATCGTCAACTTCAACGATTGATAACACCATAGAACATAACAAAAGCAGTACACAGGATTATACCGATATAGCGGGTTGGTCTATGCCTACAGCCTCAGAAACCAACCAGTCGGTTGCCTATACAGTAGCTCATGAAGGTGTAATTTTAAACCCTGCTAATACAGCGACAAGCCAAAAAACGACGCACATTTATAATGATAATACACAAGAGTTGATCAGCAGCATAACTGAAGGCACCGGTACGTTAAAAGGGGTTGCCACCACTACGACTTATAGCGACTATGACCAGTACGGTAATGCAAGCAAAGTGAGTGTGGGAGATAGATACAATCAAGTCGCCATGACTAATGATGGTTATTTTGTCTATAAAACCTTTAATGCCCAATGGCCGGGCGTTGCCGTGACAACCAATACCTATGACCCACTAACCGGTCAGGTTCTGACATCTGTTGATATGGATGGAGTGACGACAACCAATCAGGTTAACTTTATTGGTATGGTACAAAGCTCATCAGTCACTAAAGGCGCCTTAGTTATCCAGCCTACCAACTATGTGTCATTACAATGGGAGACCGGAGATTATGCCTACAAGCAAATTGTACAAGCAGATGGCCAACCACAAGCCGTTACCTATTTCGACAGCCTTGGTCGTCCTGTAAAGCAGGTAACCGATGGTTTTGAAGGCGAAATCATTAGCGAAACCGCGTATGACGCAAGAGGCAATATTGTTAGTGAAACCAAGCCAACAGAGGATTACGGCACCCAAAATACGACACAATTCCAAGGTTATGATGCGTTAGGGCGGCCCGCACGTAAGATTTACAATGACGGCATGGTTAGCTACCAGTCAGAATATGACTATGGCGATGGCATTACGACGAATATTAGCGTTTCTGGCGGGTTAAATGCGTCGATGAGTCGCAGTTATAACAGCCTCGGCCAGTTATTAAGCACTACAGATGCAAAAGGTAATAAAAGCTATTTTGCCTATAATGCAGCAGGTTTACCTGTATTAATCCAAGATGTGCTGGGCAGTAAAATTACCGCTCGCTATGATGATTTAGGCCGCAAGGCATGGTTTAACGACCCGAATATGGGGGTATGGAACTTTACTTATAATCAATATGGCGAGCTTAAAACCCAAACAGATGCGCGCAATATTACAACCACATTTAGCTATGACAAAGCCGGTCGTCAAACGAGTCAAACAGGTCAGCAAACGCGAACCTGGGTATATGATACTATCGTAGGTTACGCTAAGTTATACCAGGCTAAAGTCGATGGGCATATTCAAACTCATAGCTATGATACCGCTGGGCGCATTAAGCAAACACTTACGGCTATTGGTAGCTTAAGCTTCACTGAAAAATATGCCTATGACTCGCAATTTGGCCGTATTAAAGCCATGCAGTACCCTAGCGGCGAGCATGTAGCCTATCGTTTTGACGACAATGGTTATTTAGTCGAAGACTACCAACGTTTTACTGATGGTTCCGAGCAATCACTGCGCATAATCGATGAGTACAGCGCCTTTGGCAGTATTAATCAACAAACGTTCAGTAACCATTATGTTCAACAGTTTAGCCGTAATTTAGCCGGTTCACCGACGAGTATCTGTACCAGTTCTTCTGGAGGGTGCAGTACTATCGGGGTGCAATACTTAAATTATGATTATGATGGAATGGGTAACTTAGCCTTTCAACACAATGTGATTACCCAGTTCAAAGAAAGCTACAACTATGACGAGCTCATGCGGGTTGATGACTCAACTAAAACGTACAAAGGTATCACCTATGCTGCGGTTAATTACGACTATGATGCCGCAGGTAATATCCTTGTTAAAGGCGATTACGGCAGTCAGTATCTCTACGGTAGTGTAGGCAAAGGTGCTGGCGGTAATGCAGGCCCTAACGCCATTAGGCAGTTTATCCGTGGTGGTACAAAAACCTTCACCTATGACAATAACGGTAACCGGCTCACAGGCGATGGCGTAACATTAAGCTATAACGACCAAAATAAGCCGTTAACGGTTGACCGCAATAATGTAAAAAGTACATTCAGTTACGATGCGAATGGTAACCGCTATAAACAGGTTAAACAGCAAAGTGGTAGTGTGGTATCGACCACGTATTATGTGGGCAGTTTTGAGCGTGAAGTGACCTTAAGCAGTACGGTAGATAAAACCTACATTGGTGACCACACCATTAAGATGAAAGCCCATGTGGGCAGCTTAGGTAATCAATCACCGTTCCAGCATGTACTGCGCGACCATTTAGGCAGTGTTGATACCTTGATGGATGCTAAAACCGGAGCAGTATTACAGCACCGTGGTTATGATGTGTTTGGTCGCCCAAGAGACATAGCATCAGGCAATACTTTATTATCTGGTACTAATTGGCAAGGTGTCACTAAGGGCTACACAGACCATGAGCATTTGATTGACCAAGAGCTCATTCATATGAACGGGCGGATATACGATTTTAACATCGGTCGTTTTTTAAGTGTTGACCCGTTTTTGCAGTTCCCAGAGAATAGTCAAAGCGCTAACCCGTATTCGTATATTTTGAATAACCCGATGAGTGGGACAGATCCGACCGGGTATCTAGCAGAAACAGATAAAGCAGAAGCGGTAGGTGGTCCATCAAATGATGCTGAAGTAGAAAAAGAAGAGACAAAAGTAACAGGTAATGGCCAGAAAAATGAAACTCGACGTGCAGTAAGAGATCACCGTTCAGCAAGCAAAGCCGGAACTTTTGCGCCGAGTTCTGGTACGTTTAGTGGCGTTAGTAATGATACCAGTGGAGATAATTCCGGCAACTCTAACACTAAATCCAGTTTTAATTCGGGCGAGCATAAGGGAAGACTTGAGGCGGAGTCGACTCTTGGTGAGGCACCATCGGATGCAAATCAAGTGTATAATGATGCAGAAAAAGCCTCTAGAGAATTACCCGAAATAAGGCGTGGAAAAGGGAGAGAGTTTGTTGATAAATTTGCAATTAGTTATATCGACAAGTCAGGGAAAATAAGAGTGGAGACTTTCTTGTCATTTGAGAATGCAAATAATTTTGCAGGACAAGTTGATGGTGGCTGGCCTGAAGCTATGGAGGAAGGTGGTTATATTACTTTGTATAGAACATCAACCTATGCGAAAACTATAGGCAACAAACATAATCCTTATCAGAAGTTAGATTTATCGAATAAGGAAAGTGTTATTTACAACCTTGCACATGAAGGAGTCCATACTCAATATGGTAGATCACACGATGCAAGGTTAGAAGCTATTTCGTTTGGTGCAGTTGAAAGTTACAGGGAAAATTTAAAATGATATCAATCAAGTATTTGATTATTATTCTGGCCGTAATTAGCTTCTGCGTTTGGCCAAGTAATTATAAGTCTACTTATATAACAAGAGTAAATGCAGCAAGCTACGATGTAGAAATACAAGTTAAAGCAAGTGAAATATATGGTATGTACCAAATTGATGTAAAGATAGGAAGTATTCCAACAAAATTTCATTGTTTAAAATTAAATAAAGTAGATCTTGGTATTTATGGTGATTCAGGGCCAATAGCTATTACCCCTTTAAATTTGAGTTCTGACGGTGATTTATATCATTCTTTTTATTTGCAAAAGGATAATTTGGTAAGAACAAGTATTGGGATAAACTATTCCAATACCTTGAGTGGAAGCCAATGTGAGCAGTTGTCTTTGAATGCGTTTATTGTTGAGTTGTCAGCTTGGAAAACAAGCAATTCTGATATTTTACAATTACATTAGGAATAACCCATAAAGTATTCAGCTGAAAAGTATATATAAAACAATTTTTAAAGGCTCATAATTATTGACTTTTTTCAACTTCAGAAATAAAGTCAATCTTAGTTAGCAATTGCAGACTTTGAAGATGTAAAGTTCTGCAACAAAATGAATTTAAACGACTATTTTAACTATTTAATTCGAGAGTCTGGGTTCAAATTCCTATCCCTCCGCCACATTCAATGAAAAGGCCTTATCGAAAGATAAGGCCTTTTTGTTTGGGCAAAAGATAGAGATTTAAACCCAGGGTTCTTCTTTATTACAAGCAAGATATCCCTCCGCAAGATTCAACGAGAACGCGTGAGTATTTAAGCGGGTTGAAAATCTCTACAGAAAAATTGACCATTACAACATAGTGCAAGTTGAAGATACCGGACGGATTATTCGACAAGATAAGCGGGGCGCCATTAGCTCAAGCAGCCAGGACATACTGAATAGATTAAACATTCCCGCAGAGAATTGGCTTAAAATCACAACTGAATTTAAAGGCGCTTTTTGAGCTTTACCTGCACTAACCGAATATTGTGAACATTTAGAACGAAAACAACGACAAGATGCAGCTAATTGTCAGCGCTGGTTGTGCGCTTAAATCACAATTCCAAATCAAATTACAATTCACCTTACCCTTGATGACTATCAAGTTTTCCTGCTGTGCCTAATTTAGAAAAGGACAAGTAAACCAGTTATTTATTGCTAATATTTTAGTCATATCGATAGAAATAGAAAATAACATGGCCACCCATTCTAACTAGCTAAATATTCAACACTGAACTAGGCTTTATTACCCTTTTCAAATGGTAATAGAAGATGGCCAGACCAAGACAAACTATCGTTAGCCTAGAAGATACGCCTTACTATCACTGCTGTTCTCGTGTGGTACGTAAGGCATTTCTATGTGGAATTGATAATGCCACTGGTGATAATTTTGAACATCGGCGTGAGTGGGTAGATGCGCGCATTCTTGAGCTGGCGACCATCTTTGCTATTGATATCTGTGCTTATGTCGTGATGAGTAACCATTTGCATGTAGTGTTGAAAGTCGATGCTGACAAAGTAAAACAGTGGTCAGATAAAGACGTGCTAACTCAATGGCACAAAGGCTTTAAGGGCACGTTGCTTACGCACAAATACCTTAAAGAGGAAGACCTTAACCAGTTTGAGCTTCAAACGGTTAATGAATGCATTACCGAATACCGTAAGCGCTTAATTGATATCAGTTGGTTTATGCGTTCACTCAGTGAGCCAATCGCTAGAATGGCCAATAAAGAGGATAAGTGCACAGGCAGATTCTGGGAAGGGCGCTTTAAGTCTCAAGCACTACTTGATGAAGCCGCAGTGCTAGCCTGTATGGCTTATGTCGATTTAAACCCTGTCAGAGCCAAAATGGCAGCAACCCCTGAAACCTCAGATTACACCAGTATTCAGCGCCGTATCAATTCAGCGATGATAATAATCAAGACACCCAAGATTATTGGCCGAAGCTAATAATCAAGACACCCAGCTAATAATCAAGACACCCAAGATTATTGGCTAAATATTGAGCGCTCAACTACGCTTTATTTACCCTTTCCAAACGGTAATTAAAGATGGCCAGACCAATAAAAATAATTAAGACACCCAAGATTATTGGCTACCCAAGATTATTGGCTAAATATTGAGCGCTCAACTACGCTTTATTTACTCTTTCCAAACGGTAATCAAAGATGGCCAGACCAAGACAAACCCTCGTGAGTTTAGAAGATACGCCTTACTATCACTGTTGTTCGCGAAAATAACATGGCCACCCATTCTAACTAGCTAAATATTCAACACTGAACTAGGCTTTATTACCCTTTTCAAATGGTAATAGAAGATGGCCAGACCAAGACAAACTATCGTTAGCCTAGAAGATACGCCTTACTATCACTGCTGTTCTCGTGTGGTACGTAAGGCATTTCTATGTGGAATTGATAATGCCACTGGTGAAAACTTTGAGCATCGGCGTGAGTGGGTTGATTCACGCATTCTTGAGTTAGCGACCATCTTTGCTATTGATATCTGTGCTTATGTCGTGATGAGTAACCATTTGCATGTAGTGTTGAAAGTCGATGCTGACAAAGTAAAACAGTGGTCAGATAAAGACGTGCTCATTCAATGGCACAAGGGCTTTAAAGGCACGTTACTCACTCACAAATACCTTAAAGAGGAAGACCTTAACCAGTTTGAACTTCAAACGGTTAATGAATGCATTACCGAATACCGTAAGCGCTTAATTGATATCAGTTGGTTTATGCGTTCACTCAGTGAGCCCATCGCCAGAATGGCCAACAAAGAAGATAAGTGCACAGGCAGATTCTGGGAAGGCAGGTTTAAGTCTCAAGCATTACTTGATGAAGCCGCAGTACTCGCCTGTATGGCTTATGTTGATTTGAATCCAATTCGTGCCAATATGGCAGCAACCCCCGAAACCTCAGATTACACCAGTATCCAACGTCGAATAAATTCAGCAATGAAAGGTGAGCAACCACCTGAGTTATTACCGTTTGTGGGTAATGAACGACTCATTATGCCTAACGGGCTCATGTTCAGCGTGAAAGACTACATTGTACTGGTTGAAGATACCGGTCGGATTATTCGAGAAGATAAACGTGGTGCGATTAGCTCAAGCAGTCAGGACATATTGAATAGACTCAACATCCCTGCAGAGAATTGGCTTAAAATCACCACTGAATTTGGTGCTTTATTTAAAGGTGCAGTAGGAGCATTACCCGCCTTAACCGAATACTGTGAGCATTTAGACCGAAAACGACGACAAGGCGCTGCAAACTGCCAACGCTGGTTGCGCGCTTAAGCATTAATTCTTGAAAAACCACCATCTTCCTTATACTTGATTGATATCAAGATTTTCTGCTGTGCCGGATTCTGAAAAAGAAAAGTAAACCAGTTACTTAACGCTAATTTTTTAGTCATATCGATAGAAATAGGTGAGTTGAGCACGTCTATCGTAACCCTCGCCAAAGCTATGAAAACGAGTTATGTTATTTGTTCAAAAATGGGTGGCTTCGTTTTTTTTGCCAGAATGGCCAACAAAGAAGATAAGTGTACAGGTAGATTCTGGGAAGGTCGTTTCAAATCTCAAGCTCTGCTTGATGAAGCCGCAGTATTAGCCTGTATGGCCTACGTTGATTTAAACCCTGTTAGAGCGAAGATGGCCGCCACACCTGAAATCTCAGATTACACCAGTATTCAGCGCCGTATAAATTCAGCAATGAAAGGCGAGCAACCACCTGAGTTATTACCGTTTATGGGTAATGAGCGACTCAATATGCCTAACGGGCTCATGTTCAGTGTAAAAGACTACATCGTCTTAGTTGAAGATACTGGTCGGATTATTCGAGAAGATAAACGTGGTGCCATTAGCTCAAGCAGTCAGGACATACTGAATAGACTCAACATCCCAGCAGAGAATTGGCTTAAAATCACCACAGAGTTCGGCACATTATTTAAAGGAGCTGTCGGAGCATTACCTGCCTTAACCGAATACTGTGAGCATTTAGAGCGAAAACGACGACAAGGCGCTGCAAATTGTCAGCGCTGGCTGTGCGCTTAAGTCACAATCCCCAATCAAATTACAATTCACCTTACACTTGATGACTATCAAGTTTTCCTGCTGTGCCTAATTTCGAAAAAGACAAGTAAACGAGTTTTTTATCGCTAATGTTTTAGTCATATCGATAGAAATAGGTGAGTTGAGTACATCGAGTATACCTCTCGCCAAAGCCATGAAACGAGTTATGTTATTTGTTCAAAAATGGGTGGCTTCGTTTTTTTGGTGGCTTCGTTTTTTTGGTGGCTTCGTTTTTTTGGGGAATGAGCGT
>NZ_JBEOPO010000069.1:0-9747 GCF_040310145.1 Shewanella sp. S1-49-MNA-CIBAN-0167
CGGGAGTAGGACTTGAACCTACGACCTTCGGGTTATGAGCCCGACGAGCTACCAACTGCTCCATCCCGCGTCCGATAAATACTGCTTCAATCTGCCATGTTAAACTTGCTAGTTAGCGCGTTTAACTGTCTGCTTCAAAGCGGGGCGAACTATAGCGATCCCCGTTTATATTTGCAAGTAAAATCTAGGGGTAGTCTTTTATTTGCTGGTAAAATAAGCGAGTCACTGCTTTATCGTACGATATTGAGAAATTAACCCTAAAATAAGCGAATTTTGCAGCCCATTTCGATAAGTCATTGGGGTTATGTGTTTGTGCAGGTATAATGTTGCACTGAATTTTGCGTAACCGATGACTGACTAATACATGTTTAATTTTTTTGCTGCAGCCCCAAAGGGGTTCGAATATAGCCTTGCTTCTGAACTTAAAGAGTTTGGCGCAACCGACGTTAAAGAAAGTGTTGCTGGAGTGTATTTTTGTGCTCCACTAGAACTGGCTTATCGAATTACATTATGGACTCGCCTAGCGAGTCGTATCGTATTAGTGATCTATAAAGGAGCTTGTGATTCTGCTGAGCAACTTTATAACGCAGCATACTGCATTGATTGGCCATCGCATTTTTCCCATAAAAAAACCTTCAGTATTGATTTTCATGGCACGGGTGGTTTTATTAATAACACTCAATTTGGTGCGCTGAAAATTAAAGATGCTGTTGTAGATCGCTTTCGCGATGATGGTACAGTGCGTCCGGATGTTGAACGTGTCAATCCAGATTTTAAAATTGATGCTCATTACCGTAATGGTCAACTAACTATTTCAATGAATTTCTCTGGCGCTTCATTACATCAACGCGGATACCGTTCAACAACAGGTGAGGCACCATTAAAAGAAAACCTTGCTGCCAATATGTTGGTACGTAGTGGCTGGCAAGCAAATCCAATTACTGTGCTTGACCCATTTTGTGGTAGCGGTACGATATTGATTGAAGCTGCATTAATGGCTGCAGACATTGCTCCTGGACTTAAACGTGAAAAATTTGGTTTCGAAAATTGGCAGAGCCACAATAAAGCCATGTGGCAGGTTATTTTTGACGAAGCTCAAGCGCGTGCAACCTTGGGTAAAACACGTTGTAAACTCAAATTTTACGGATCAGATATAGCACCGCACTTGATTTCTATTGCTCAACGTAATGCTGAAAATGCTGGCGTAGCTGAATTAATTGAATTTAGTGTTTCAGATGCGCTGGATGTGACGCCTCCCGTAAGTGAAGGCTTTTTAATTTCGAACCCACCCTACGGTGAGCGTTTGGGAAATGTCACTGAACTTTTACAACTCTATTACCAGTTAGGTGATAAGTTTAAGAAAGAGTTTGGTGGCTGGAAAATTGCCATGTTATGTAGCGACATAGAGCTGATTTCATCGCTTAAATTAAAAGCGGATAAGCAAATGAAAATGTTCAACGGTGCATTAGAATGTGCTTTTAACATTTATACCTTACACGCAAACAGTACTCGTCGAGATGTGCCTGTATTGCCAGAAGGTGCTGATATTACTGATATCGCCCCAGCATTTGCTAATCGTATTAAAAAGAATATTAAACAGTTTGAAAAATGGGCTAAAAAAGAGCGCATCGACAGTTACCGTTTATATGATGCAGATTTACCAGAGTATAACGTTGCGATTGATAAGTATGTCGATTATGTGGTTATTCAAGAGTATTCAGCTCCAGCAACCATTCCAGAAGCAGTGACTAAACGTCGTCTTAGTGACGTGCTATTAGCATTGCCAGGCGCATTAGGTATCCATCCCGATCGCATTACCTTAAAAACCCGCGAACGTCAGAAAGGCGCCAATCAGTATCAAAAGATTGACGAGCGTAAATTGGAAGTTATCACTCAAGAATATGGTGCTAAATTCAAGCTTAACTTAACCGGTTATTTAGATACTGGTTTGTTTCTTGATCATCGTGTTACACGCAAATTGGTCGGTGATAAAGCAAAGGGCAAAAATGTCCTTAACTTATTCGCTTATACTGGTTCTGCATCTGTACATGCTGCGATTGGCGGGGCTAAATCGGTCACTACAATCGACATGTCTAATACCTACATCAATTGGGCTAAAGAAAACTTCGCCTTAAATGGATTGTCCGGTAAGCAATATGACTTTATTCAAGCAGACTGCTTACAGTGGATTAAAGACAACAGTCAACAGAAGTTTGACCTTATTTTTATTGATCCTCCTACGTTTTCAAATTCAAAACGCATGGAAGACAGTTGGGATGTACAACGGGATCATGCAGAGATGTTAGGCGGATTAATTAAACTACTGTCTCCAAATGGCGAACTTGTTTTTTCAAATAACAAGCGTAAATTTAAAATGGATATCGAAACGTTGAACCAAGCGGGTATCGACGTGACTAATATCGACCATCTATGTTTACCGCTGGATTATAAACGTAATCCACATATCCATAATGTGTGGCTACTGACTCATGCAAAAAAATAGTGCAGTAGCTTATGTGCTTTATCACACAGAGGGTTGCCATCTGTGTGATATAGCCCAAGCACTGGTTGAGCAAACCGCAATACATTATCAGCACATCGATATTTGTGATAACGCATCACTTACAGAGCGTTATAACATGAGCATTCCTGTATTTGTACAGGGAGAGCGTGAGTTATTCTGGCCTTTCGATGCCGCACAATTACAAAAATTTTTAGGAGTTTAGATTGAGTCTGGTACGGATTAATAATGGCTCGTTAGCCTACGGTTACATTCCTTTGCTGCTAAATGCAGACTTTACCATTGAACCTGGTGAGCGCGTGTGTATCGTCGGTCGTAACGGCGCCGGTAAATCAAGTTTAATGAAAGTGCTATCAGGTGATGTATTACTTGATGATGGTGAGTTTAATATTACAAATGACGTTAATGTTAGTCGTTTACAACAAGACCCACCTAAAGCAGAAACCGGAACGGTTTACGCTTATATCGCGGCGGGTCTTAAAGAAATTGGTGAAGCGTTAGAAAAGTATCATCAATTATCTCATGATGTTGCAGAAGCTAATCCTGAGCAGATGGATCGTATGCTCAATCAAATGCAGCGTCTGCAAGAAGTGTTAGATCACAATGACGGTTGGCAATTAGATTCGCGTATTATTCAAAACTGTCAGTTATTAGGCTTAGATCCCGATCAGCCATTGAATGAGTTGTCTGGCGGTTGGCAGCGTAAAGTGGCATTAGCTCGCGCACTCGTTGTTAACCCTGATTTACTGCTGCTTGACGAACCTACTAACCATTTAGATATCGATACCATTGAGTGGTTAGAGCAATTCTTATTAAGCTTTAAAGGCGCAATCGTGTTTGTAAGCCATGACCGTGGCTTTATTCAACGAATGGCAACACGTATTGTCGATTTAGATCGTGGTGTGGTCATTTCGTTTCCAGGTAACTACCAAGCATATTTAGATGGTAAGCAAGAATGGTTACGGGTAGAAGCCGAGAAAAACGCTCATTTCGATAAAAAACTTGCTGATGAAGAAACCTGGATCCGTCAGGGTGTTAAGGCTCGTCGTACTCGAAATGAAGGTCGTGTTCGAGCGCTAAAAGCATTACGAACTGAACGTAGCGAGCGTTTAAATCGTCTAGGTAACGCCAAAATGGCCGTGTCTGACGCCGACCGTTCTGGAAAGTTAGTCTTTGATATTAAAGATCTTAACTATAATTTACCGGATAAAAATTTAGTTAAAAACTTCAGTACTACGGTAATGCGTGGCGATCGTATAGCATTAATTGGTCCAAACGGTTGTGGTAAATCGACATTAATCAAACTGTTGATTGAAAAGTTACAACCCCAGTCTGGCGAAATTAAAGTCGGCACTAAGTTAGACGTTGCCTATTTTGACCAGTATCGTGAAGCGCTTGATCCTGAGAAAACCGTAGAAGAAAACGTGGGTGAGGGTAAAAGTACCGTCACTATTAATGGCCAAGATCGTCATATTCTGAGTTATCTACAAGATTTCTTGTTTTCACCCATGCGTGCCCGTACGCCGGTCAAAGCACTTTCTGGTGGTGAAAAGAATCGTTTGTTATTGGCGAGATTATTATTACGTCCAGCAAATCTAATTATTCTAGATGAACCAACAAACGATCTTGATATTGAGACCCTAGAGTTGTTAGAGTCACTACTTGCTGATTTTGAAGGCACATTACTCATAGTCAGTCACGATAGAGCATTTATTGACAATACTGTCACCAGTAGCTGGTGGTTTGCAGGTAATGGTCAGTGGGCAGAATATGTTGGTGGTTATCAAGATGCGGTGGCTCAAGGCGCAAAATTTTATTCTGAGGAACCAGTTGCCAGTAATGTTGTCCAACCTGCAGCAGTGGTTGAAACAAAGTCTGTAAACATCCCTGAGAAAACAGCCAAAAAACTGTCTTATAAATTGCAACAAGAATTAGATACGCTTCCGGGCCAAATGGAACAGCTCGAGCAAGAAATTGCGCAAATGCAGTTAGCCGTAGGTGGTGCTGATTTTTATAATCAACCGCAGGATTCGGTTAATAAAGCACTGCAGTTGTTGGCAGAAAAAGAACAAAATTTAGACGTTTGCTTTGAGCGATGGGAAGAGCTTGAGTCACTGAAGTAAAGCATAATAAAACAGGAATAGTTACATGAAGTTAAAGTTTGATAAAGCCTTATCCCTTGTTGCGATAGGTGTATTAAGTGTCATTGGAACAGTTCAAGCTGCGCCAGTATATGAAATTGTTAATATTGAAGATTTCGACCTAAATGGCACCATTGACGGTACACGTAATGGCTATGCCATGGCGGTGAACAGTGAAGATGAAGTTGTCGGTATTTCAAAAGGTAAAAAGAAACTTAGCACCGAAGACATTGAAGGCGGCATCATTGATGTTGAAGATGGTATTTCTGATGCGGAAGAAATTACCTATTCAGTATTAACACCAATAGAGGCAAATAACTTCACCGTCACTACCAGTGCAAATGCCGCTGAAGGCGCTTGGAAACCTTCATTTTATAGCCTAGCTGGTACTACTAATCCTACTGACGAAGACAGTGATGGTGAACTAGTTGTTAATTCAATTGATAGCTTCTTCTATGGCCTTAACAGTAATGGCACCAAAGTAGGTGCTTATACTGGCGTAGAAAAAACCTTAGCTTATGAAGGTACCAGTACCACCCAAGAGCTTTGGTATTATCGTGATTTTGAACTGCGTGCTATCGCAGTGAAAGATGACGTCGAATATTCATTGCTTCCTCCTTACACTACCTATGAACGTCTACAAGACGGTGATACTAGCGCTGCGACCGTTGAGTTAGGCGGTTCATCAGTAGCAGCGGACGTAAACGATAATAACCTTGTTGTCGGTTATGGTAGTACCGCATTAGTGTCATCAAGTGTTGACCGTGTAGATAGCTGTATTGCAAGCGCAGAAGACACCGATGCAGATAATCCTACGCCACTCGCTGTTTGTATTCAAGATTCTCAGTATCCAGACACTAACAGCCGTCGTTACATTCTTTATCAAACACGCGCTTTAGTGTGGGATTTAAACAACCTAGACGATACCGGTGTACCTGAGCGAACTCAATTACCGTTAGGACTGACTCCAGACGATGATTCAACGCTAATTTATACTGCCCAAGCATTAGGTGTTAACGGCAATGATGATTTGGCCGGACGCTCACATGTTTATCGTAATGGCGACACCGATAAATTATATTTTGATGCTGCTTACTGGAAAAAGAATGCCAACGGTGAATATCAATATAATTGGGTAGATATGGATGACGACGTCACTAGCTCTATCGCATATGATATTAACAATGATGGTATGTTAGTGGGCAGTTATCGCAAATATATTGGTGGTTATTTACGTGATAAATTCTTCACGTTAGATACTAATAATCCAGAACAAGGAATTGTTACGCCGAATGACTTCCAAACCACATTGTCGGATTTAAGTAGCAAACCTAAAGATATCAATAATAAAGGCCAAGTTGTCGGTTATATTGAATCAACTTACGACAAAGAAAAGCCTCGTCCAAAAGTGGGGTTCTTATTTGACAATAACACCAGTGAGTTTGTTAATTTAAATGATCGCCTTACCTGCGGTTCTAAAGGCTACGAACAGAATACCGATGGAGAGTGGGCTCGTCATCAAGTGAGTATTCAAGACGGCACCGGTGAAATTTTAAACTACAACACCGACATTCAAGTTGTTGAAGCTAATAATATTAATGAAGACGGCACTATCGTCGGTACGGCGTTTATTCGTAAACCACAATATCAAACAGATGCCATTACTGGTAATGTGCTTGTCGGTGAAAATAACCTACCGTTATTTGAACTAGACGGTAACGGCGACCCAGTGACAGCGTATTTGCCGCGAATGGTGATTTTGAAGCCAACTTCTGGTGAAGCGTGTAACACATCGGATGCCGTTGAAGAAGAGGCTTATGTACGCAAAGGTGCGGCCAGTTTTGCTTGGTTATTCACCTTGCCATTATTATGGTTACGTCGCCGAGTGAAAAAATAGGCTTACGGTAATCACAGTCATTTAGCACCTCAAACATGGGGTAGTCTAGAAACACAGAAAATCGGGGATAAATTCCTCGATTTTTTTAACTTAATTCTCAATACTTTAATAAAAAAGCATTAAAATGAGGTTATTTTTAATTGATTTTGGTCAAAAAACGTTCTATTCCTATGTTTAAGGCTTCAGCTTCATCATGTCAAACAGAAGCCTGTCACTGAAGAGGACGTATGCATGAAAAGACAGAAAAGAGATCGTTTAGACAGAGCATTTTCAAAAGGATTTCAAGCCGGAGTAGGAGGGCGTTCTAAGGAGGTTTGTCCCCATTCGAATCTGGATTCACGGTCTCAATGGTTAGGCGGATGGCGTGAAGGTATTGATGGCCGTCTTAATGGCCTATTTAATAAGTAACACTTAACTTAACAAGCAACACTTAACAAAATGCCCTCACGACGAATGTCGGAGGGCATTGAATAACGTAAATTAACGCTGTCACCACATAAGCGAGTGTATTTAGAATGTTGATGTGTCGCTGAAAATACCCACTTTCAAATCAGTTGCTGAATATATTTGACGGCCATCGACTTCCATCGTGGCATCTGCAATACCCATCACCAGTTTGCGGTGAATCTTACGTTTAATATTAAGCTTGTAAGTGACTTTCTTTGCATCGGGCAAAACTTGTCCGGTAAATTTCACATCACCGACACCTAATGCACGACCTTTCCCTTCAGCGCCTTCCCAGCCTAGGAAGAAACCGACAAGTTGCCACATCGCATCTAGGCCTAAACAACCAGGCATTACTGGGTCAGTGATAAAGTGACAATCAAAAAACCAAAGATCTGGGGTGATATCGAGTTCGGCAACAATTTCACCTTTACCATATACACCGCCATCTTGATTAATGGTAATGATACGATCAATCATCAACATATTGTCGACAGGTAAACGTGGTCTATTTGGCCCTAAAAGATTGCCATGACCACATGCGACAAGTTGCTCTTTAGTGAAACTATTAGCTTTTTCCATTTAAATCGGTACCACTTAATTGATTGATAATCCCAATAAGATAGCGAACACGTGTAAGCTAAACAACTCCGATCACTAAATAATCCGTAATCGAGCTAACAATTTAGCAAAAAAGTTCAATTCCACGTCGTCATCATCTTGTCCTGCTAATTTATCTAAACGCTGTTGTACTAATCCGTACAGCGTATTTTCAGCAAAGTCGTTCTCTTCATTGGCGACTCCAGCAGGCATTTGCATCAGTAGTTCAACCGCTTGATCCATATGCTCAATAGCATGGATATGAAATAATCCTGTATCAATGGCTTCAATTACAACAGGTTCGAGATTAAGCTGTAATACATTGGCTTTAGGCATAATAACACCTTGTTCTCCTGTTAAGCCCCGACGTTGACATAAATTAAAGAAACCTTCAATTTTTTCATTCACACCACCAATAGCTTGTACATTGCCAAACTGATCTAATGCGCCCGTTACCGCTAAACTTTGGATAATGGGCTGTTCTGCTATGGCAGACATTAAACAGCAATACTCAGCGAGTGAAGCGCTATCACCGTCGATTTCTTGATAAGACTGCTCAAACACAATATTAGCATTGAGATGTAGAGGCGCATCACGGCCAAAAATACGGTACAAGCAAGCCGAGAGGATCATCATGCCTTTTGCATGAATATTGCCACCCAGCTCTGATTTACGTTCAATATCTGCTACTTCACCGTCACCGTAATGAACAGACGAGGTAATTCTTGCTGGTTCACCGTAGGTATAATCGCCTGTATCTATAACAGTCAGGGCATTAATTTGGCCTACCATAGCGCCTTTAGTGGGCAGATTTATAAAATTGTCATCAAAACTTTGAGCCGAATATACTTCAGAGCTATTGTGACGGAACTTTAATTTTTCGAGTGCTTTCGCTATCGCAGAAGCATTTAATACAGATTGACCAGAATAAGCTTTTGCTTGTCCTAATAGCTGCCTAAACTCCAACATACTTAAGCTCAAACGTTGCTGATGTTCAACCAAACGAGAGCTATACCAAAATAACGGTAATAAACTTGATAGCTCTAACTCAACCGATTCAGCATGGGCAAGAACGTTCAGCCACTGCACATATGAAGATTCAGGATGCTGTGTCAAATCGACTTCATTACTCATTTCAGCCAGTAACGGGAAGTGACGATTAAAGTTGCGATCTTCAACACGAAGCTGACTATACGATAACCCAGAGCCCACAAGCACAATTTTACAATTAAGTGGGATCGGGGTTAACTCATTATTGATACGATAAAAACCATCGTGGATAATTTGCATCAACAAATCCCACAAGCTTTCACGCTGCCATAATGACGTTAAGCAAATAAACACAAAATGATTTGTCGCCAATGCACCAGGTTTATACACGCTGGATTTATCCGTTTTAATCATTTTCCCGAGCAGATCTGCCCGGCGAATCGTTCCTTGTAAATAACAACAAAGCGACTCTTGTTTGGCAATAATCCCCACATGTTCAGGGGGGAGTGTTTGCTGCCATTTAAACTGAATATCTCCATCTTCTTGCGACTTTTTAGTGGCAACAAGGTAATGGTTTGAAGGCGTATTCGCTTGGGTAACCAACGCATCGATAAATAGTGGTCTATCGACACCCAAAAAATCAGCAAGAAATAAATGTTGCGAATCAATTTTGCTCATTAGTTTGAAGGTATCAACAACGCGTTCTTGGCCAAGTAATATATGACTTGGGAAAAAAGCTGAAGTCGATGGATCAGGTAAATGATATTGAGGAGCGAGTTTGGCACTAGGCAATAGCGTTGAATTCATATAGTGGTAATTTAGCTGCGACAACGAAAAATAATACAATGATATTAGCATAAAGCGCCGTAAAGCCTTAGCAGATTCCACCCTTAGAGGTCATCTCATGGTTATTGAGGTGATTTCAGCCCACAAAAGCCATCCAACGGACCTCGGGGTTATTAAATAATGCTTCAATGACGACAAAAATATGAACATGCTGATTAAATGCTATGCATTCAGATGTTTTTTTTAACTTTATGGTTTACAACCAAACGCGTTACTTATATTATTCAGCCCGTTCGGAGGGATGGCAGAGTGGTCGAATGCACCGGTCTTGAAAACCGGCAACGGTTTATCCCGTTCTAGGGTTCAAA
>NZ_JBEOPO010000070.1:0-9024 GCF_040310145.1 Shewanella sp. S1-49-MNA-CIBAN-0167
GTGCGGATGGGAGGAGTCGAACCTCCGACCGCCTGGTTCGTAGCCAGGTACTCTATCCAGCTGAGCTACATCCGCATTCATGGTTCACATTTTAATAGATAATGGTGCGGATGGGAGGAGTCGAACCTCCGACCGCCTGGTTCGTAGCCAGGTACTCTATCCAGCTGAGCTACATCCGCATCGTATATCTATTGTAAGAAATGGCGGAGAGGGAGGGATTCGAACCCTCGATGGGATTTAAAGCCCATACTCCCTTAGCAGGGGAGCGCCTTCGGCCACTCGGCCACCTCTCCGTTTCTTGGCGCACATCTTACTGTTTGATGAAAATAAGTCAAACCCTTTTTAGGAAACCTAACTTCATTTGGACTGTTTTTAATCACATTGGATATAATAGGCTCAAATAATCATCAAAACCGTGTTATTTATTATGAATAATGGTTTTAAATAACCGTAACAATTTCATTAAGTCTCTGTTCATTCTACGAGAGTTTTAACCTTTTTTGGCAAGCGACATATTTGAAGACATCGTTGATCTCGATAAGGTAACTTCTACACGGCATATACTCGGCACTCAGTTGCCGCTCAACATCATGTTAAGCGACACAGACAATCGCCGGATAGGGTCTTAGCTAGTTAGCCTCAATTCTGGATAATATACGGTTTTTCCAAGTTGAGGTTAACTTATCAGGACTGATTTAAACTAAAGCGGCAATTTCTTTGCCGTGCAAAAAACAAAAAAGTCAGCAAATGCTGACTTTGATGATATCGAGCATATATCTGCCCGAAATTAAAAACTGCCCGAAATTAGAAATTTCCATCTTCAGAAGGCGTACCTGACTTCTCAGATTGAATACGCTGATAGATCTCTTCACGATGAACAGACACTTCTTTAGGTGCATTAACACCTATACGTACCTGGTTACCTTTAACACCTAACACAGTAACTGTGACTTCGTCACCGATCATTAATGTTTCGCCTACTCGACGAGTCAAAATTAGCATTCGATTGCTCCTTTAGTTCGATCTGCATAACACGCTTTATCCGTAATATGCGCTCATTATAAGGTTTGCTTTACATAAAATCATAGTATCAATTTCAAAATACGTCAGTTTATAAAGCATATTCTATTAGGAAATCATAAAATTTGACGATTGGTCGTCTTTTAAAACGAGATTAACGTAAAATAAACCAATTTACGTTATACCACTCAGTTGTTAAATAATTCATTACAGCAAACCAATAACAAAAACGATAGGAAGGGAAAACAAATACCAAGTGCTATATTTGAGCACACAATAAGTACTGTCCAACTAACAATCCTTTTAAACGCTTTTACTGCTAGCAAGATAGTTCACTATGCCAAATCTGCTCATAGCACTCAAGACATAAAGTCGCATATCTTAGACTTCATGTCTCAATTGCTATCAAAAACGCTAATCTACAGATTTCATTAACGTAAACGTTCGTTTACCCATGGTTCCACAAGGGCTAATGCTGCGGCTAGATTCTCAGGCTGAGAACCACCCGCTTGTGCCATATCTGGACGACCACCACCCTTACCACCAACCTGTTGTGCAACCATTGCCACGAGCTCGCCCGCTTTGACCTTTTTAGTTAAATCATTGCTGACGCCAGCAATTAAATTCACTTTACCGTCTTTAGCTGTGCCGAGCACAATAATCGCAGACTTTAGTTTTTGCTTTAGCTCATCTTGTAAACCACGGAGTGAACCTGGGTCAATACCGTTAAGCTGTTTAACTAACAGTTTAACACCATTTATCTCCACTGCATCCCCTGCCATATCGGCACTGGCTGCTGCGGCTAACTTATCTTTCAACTGAGACAACTCTTTTTCTAACTGTTTGACTTTATCTAACTGCGCTTTTAATTTAGCCACAACAGATGCACTGTCTGATTTAAGTAGTTGCGCGGTTTCATCTAACACGGCTTGCTGATCGGCAATATAAGCCATAGCAGCAACACCAGTGACGGCTT
This sequence comes from Shewanella sp. S1-49-MNA-CIBAN-0167, assembly GCF_040310145.1. Lineage (NCBI taxonomy): Bacteria > Pseudomonadati > Pseudomonadota > Gammaproteobacteria > Alteromonadales > Shewanellaceae > Shewanella > Shewanella sp. S1-49-MNA-CIBAN-0167. The sequence goes on from NZ_JBEOPO010000070.1 coordinate 1,997, forward strand.
CAATACGACGCACACCTGCAGCAATACCGCCCTCTGAAGTGATTTTAAATAAACCAATATCGCCCGTGCGGCCAACATGAGTACCGCCACATAACTCGATAGAGAAATCGCCCATAGTGACAACACGTACCTGATCATCGTATTTCTCACCAAATAAAGCCATTGCGCCTTTTTCTTTAGCTTCATCAATGGCCATTTCAGTGGTGCAAAGTGCATGGTTACGGCGAATTTGGGTGTTAACTAAGTCTTCTACAGCTTTCAACTCTGATGGTTTGAGCGCTTCAGAATGAGCAAAGTCAAAACGTAGGCGTTCAGGGTTCACTAATGAGCCTTTTTGAGACACATGAGAACCTAACACTTGGCGTAATGCAGCATGCAATAAGTGAGTCACGGAATGATTTAACTGAGTACGATGACGTAACTTTTTATCCACTTGCGCGGTTAACTGCTGGCCTAGCACTAATTGGCCTTGAGTTAATTGACCCTCATGACCTGTAGCCGGACCAAACTTATGCGTATCAGCAACGTTAAATACCACACCATCGGCTGTCAGTTGGCCTTTATCACCCACCTGCCCACCTGCCTCAGCATAAAATGGGGTGTTGTCTAATACGACAACGGCATCTTGACCCGCAACCACGGTATCAACCGCTTTACCGTCAACATATAAAGCAATTACGTTCGGCTGCCCTGTGAGTTCGGTATAACCACTGAAAGAGGTTTGTGCATCAATAATTAGCTGACTATTATAATCTGCACCAAAGTTACCTGCGGCTTGCGCACGGCTTCTTTGCTGCGCCATTGCAACGTCAAAGCCGGCTTCATCAACATTAATATCGCGTTCACGACAAACATCAGCCGTTAAATCAATAGGGAAACCATAGGTGTCATACAGCTTAAATACGGTGTCGCCATCTAAAGTATCACCTTGGAGGGTGTTCAGCGCGCCATCTAAAATCACTAAACCGCGCTCAAGGGTACGGGCAAACTGCTCTTCTTCGGCTTTTAAGGCTTTTTCAACAATGGCTTGAGATTGTGTTAACCCATTTGCGGCATCGCCCATTACGCTGATAAGCGTTGGCACTAATTTATAGAAAAAGGCGTCAGTCGCACCAAGCTTATTGCCATGGCGAACAGCTCGGCGAATAATGCGACGTAATACGTAACCGCGGCCTTCATTTGATGGCATCACACCATCGGCAATTAAAAATGCACATGAACGGATATGATCAGCGATGACGCGTAGTGACTTATCTTCTAAATCAGTAATACCAATAATATTAGCGGCTTGAGCAATCAACTGCTTAAAAATATCGATTTCGTAGTTTGAATGTACACCCTGCATAATGGCAGCAATACGCTCAATACCCATGCCGGTATCGACTGAAGGTTTAGGTAGTGGCAACATTTCACCGTCTGCTTGACGGTTATACTGCATAAATACAATATTCCAAATTTCAATAAAGCGATCGCCATCTTCTTCAGGTGTGCCAGGGCGGCCACCCCAAATATGATCGCCATGATCGTAGAAAATCTCGCTACAAGGGCCACAAGGTCCGGTATCACCCATCTGCCAGAAGTTATCTGACGCAAACGATGCACCTTTGTTATCGCCAATACGGATCATGTTTTCAGCTGACACACCAATTTTTTTAGTCCATAGGTCATAGGCTTCGTCATCTGTTTCATAAATGGTGACACATAAGCGTTCTTTTGGCAGCTTGAGTGTTTCGGTTAAAAAGGTCCATGCGAATCGAATCGCATCTTCTTTAAAGTAATCGCCAAAACTGAAGTTACCTAGCATTTCAAAAAAGGTATGGTGACGAGCGGTATAACCCACATTATCAAGATCATTATGCTTACCGCCCGCACGAACACAACGCTGAGATGTTGTTGCGCGGCTGTAATTACGCTTATCCATACCGAGGAACACATCTTTAAATTGGTTCATGCCCGCATTGGTAAATAACAGTGTTGGGTCATTGGTGGGAACGAGCGAGCTGCTATCAACAACCTGATGTCCGTTATCTTCAAAGTACTTTAAAAATGCACTTCTTAACTCTGCTGTAGTCTGAAACATAAATGGTCCTGAATAGAGAAAATACAAAAGTAACGAGCTTGGCATGCAAGCCAGTAAATGTTGGCATTATATACTGAATTTACGTCAACATGCGAGATGAGTGGTTTGATTCCCCTCTTAGTTGAAATCCATAAGAGTAGCCAATAACAAGCAAATATTAAAATCCACTGACCATAGGCATTACTATTGCAATTAGGCGTTATAAATAGGGCTATTAGATTGAGTGCAATAAATATTAGCGGGTCTTAACAGAAAGTAATTTGTTCATGAACACAAATTAGCAGTAAAAAGTAATCAATAAAAGGCTGGCTGCTTTAACGAGTCGTGTGTTGCTACGCGTAAGTTGCAGATATAAAAATGGCTACTTGAGGTGGGCTTTGTTGGACGTTGATGTTAAAACAGTGAATAACTACGGGGTATAAGTATTAATACCATTAACACTTATGCTGTACTCATGTACTCATGTACTCATGTACTCATGTACTCATGTACTCATGTACTCATGTACTCATGTACTCAATGATAAAAAACATATTGAAGTGATAGGATCGTTAACTGCTAATCACTATTGTTAGGGTCATTATACTGACTCATCATTAGGAACATCATTAAGTGCGTATGTACTTACAGGATATTTCATGGCGGGAATATTCGCGGCGCGCAAGATGCGCTACCGCGATATATTTGACTGACTGGCTTAGAATACCTCGCCAGTTTCAAGATCGACATTCTCATCATTTTCAGTTTTTGAGCCTGATGCATTAGCACCACCGTTCAATAACATAGCACGAAGAGTGGTATTGATTTCACTGGCAATGGCTGGGTTTTCAGTTAGAAACTTACCCGCATTAGAGCGGCCTTGACCAATTTTTTCGCCTTTGTAACTGTACCAAGAACCCGCTTTATCAACCAGCTTATGAGCAACGCCTAAGTCAACTAACTCACCGGTACGATTAATACCTTGTCCATAAAGAATTTGAAATTCAGCTTGCTTGAATGGAGCGGCAATTTTGTTTTTAACCACTTTAACGCGGGTTTCATTACCCACGACTTCGTCGCCCTCTTTAATTGCACCTATACGACGAATATCTAAACGAACTGAAGCGTAGAACTTAAGCGCGTTACCACCAGTAGTCGTTTCTGGACTACCGAACATAACACCAATTTTCATCCGAATTTGGTTAATGAAAATAAGCAAAGTATTAGATTGCTTGAGGTTACCAGCAAGTTTACGCATTGCTTGGCTCATCATACGAGCGGCTAGGCCCATATGCGAATCACCAATTTCACCTTCAATTTCAGCTTTTGGCGTTAACGCTGCAACAGAATCGACCACAATAACGTCGACAGCACCAGAGCGGGTTAACGCATCACAAATTTCTAATGCTTGCTCACCGGTGTCTGGCTGTGAACAAAGTAAGTTATCAATATCTACGCCTAGCTTTTTGGCATAAATAGGGTCAAGTGCATGCTCAGCATCAATAAACGCACAGGTTTTACCTTCGCGTTGCGCCGCTGCAATCACTTCCAGAGTTAACGTCGTTTTACCTGATGACTCTGGGCCGTAGACTTCAACGATACGTCCCAGTGGCAAACCACCCGCACCTAGAGCGACATCCAATGAAAGTGAACCGGTAGAGATAGTTTCAACATCCATTGTGCGATCTTCGCCCAACTTCATAATTGAGCCTTTACCAAATTGCTTTTCAATCTGACTTAAAACGGCGGCAAGTGCTTTCTCTTTATTTGGATCAACCTTCATTATAAAACCCTCTAAGGCATTCAATACGTTTAGTAAAATGCTGTTTTGACTTAGGTGAAATGATGTAAACCATTTCAGTATGTTCATCAGTATACTGTATAGTCATACAGTATCAAGTGCTGAGCGCAATTTATTTTTTAACCTGTGATAATTGCCTTTTCACATCAATATTTTATCCAGATATACTTTTTATTATGAATCTATTTATACGCTGGGGACAAATATTGTTAAGATTAGCCCCATAAAATTACGCCCCCTAAGATTGATTAAATAGTGAAGTGTTCATAATGACAGTAATTGATACCAGCGATTTAGAAAAACACACCCCGATGATGCGTCAGTATTTGAGCTTAAAAGCTGCTCATGCTGATATGTTATTGTTTTATCGGATGGGTGATTTTTATGAACTGTTTTACGATGATGCTAAACGCGCTTCTGAAATGTTGGGCATTTCTCTCACCGCTCGCGGGAAAAGTGGCGGCGATCCTATTCCCATGGCAGGTATTCCCTATCATGCCGTTGAGGGCTATTTAGCAAAATTAGTTAACATAGGTCAGTCTGTGGCCATTTGTGAGCAAATTGGTGACCCCGCAACATCAAAAGGTCCAGTAGAACGCCAAGTCGTGCGTATTGTCACTCCAGGCACTCTAACCGACGAAGCCCTACTGCAAGAAAAACAAGACAATTTACTGGCGGCACTTTATCAAGGTAAAAACGGATTTGGATATGCCACACTGGATATTTCATCAGGTCGTTTTGTGGTTGCAGAGTTACCCACCCGTGAAGCATTAGAAGCTGAATTACAACGCACGAATCCTGCCGAATTACTTTACAGTGAAGATTTTACTGACATGTTATTAATCAATAATATGAAAGGCATTCGTCGCCGTCCAGAATGGGAGTTTGAGTACGATACTTGTGTGAATTTACTGCTCAGTCAATTTGGCACCAAAGATTTACATGGTTTTGGGATGAGTGATGCTCGATTGGCGTTACAAGCTGCAGGTTGTTTAATGCAGTATGTAAAAGATACTCAAAAAATGGCGTTGCCACATATCAACGCCATTGTACGTTTTAATCAATCGGAATCGATAATTTTAGATGCCGCGACTCGACGTAACTTAGAATTAACACAAAACTTGTCTGGCGGACGTGAGAACACTCTTACGTGGGTATTAGATAATACCGCAACCCCTATGGGAAGCCGCATGTTACAGCGCTGGATCCACGAACCATTACGACATCGCCAAACGATTCAATATCGCCATAACGCTGTCAGCGAATTGATTGAGCGAGACTTATATCAGACGCTACATGAACAGCTAAAAAGCTTAGGTGATATTGAACGTATTATGGCACGTTTGGCACTACGCAGCGCCAGACCACGTGACTTTTCACGTTTAAAGCAAGCATTAACACTTCTGCCTGAGATCCAGCAAACCTTAGCGGTATGCCAGCAACCTCGATTGAGTACATTAGTCCAATTATTAGGTGAATTCCCACAACAACACGACCTATTAGCACGCGCTATTGTAGACAATCCGCCCATGTTAATTCGTGATGGTGGCGTTATCCGTACTGGCTACAATAATGAATTAGACGAATGGCGAAAGTTAAGTGAAGGGGCAAGTGATTATTTAATCGAACTTGAAGCTCGCGAGAAACAACAAACAGGGATTAATACCTTAAAAGTGGGTTATAACCGCGTCCATGGTTACTATATTGAAGTGAGCCGTTTACAGTCAGACAGAGTGCCACTGAGTTATCAACGCCGCCAAACACTTAAAGGGACTGAGCGTTATATCACCCCAGAGTTGAAAGAATACGAAGAAAAAGTACTCTCAAGTCAGGGAAAAGCACTCGCACTTGAAAAACAACTTTGGGAACAGCTGTTTGACTTATTACTGCCAAAATTACAAGAGTTACAGCAGTTTGCTACTGCTGCTGCAGAACTTGATATATTGAGTAATTTTGCAGAACGTGCCCAGACCTTTAATTACCAATGTCCGCAAATGACTCACGAAACTGGTATTCATATTGATGCGGGTCGCCACCCAGTGGTTGAACGAGTCAGCCAAGCGGCGTTTATTGCTAACCCTGTCGCTTTAACACCGCAACGGCAAATGCTAATCGTTACCGGTCCTAATATGGGCGGTAAATCAACCTATATGCGTCAAGTGGCGCTCATTACATTAATGGCACACATTGGCTGTTTTGTGCCCGCAGATTCTGCTCAAATAGGTGAGATTGACCGTATTTTTACCCGCATTGGTGCCTCTGATGATTTGGCATCGGGTCGCTCAACCTTCATGGTTGAAATGACCGAAACCGCCAACATTTTGCATAATGCAACCGCAAACAGTTTGGTGTTGATGGATGAAATAGGCCGTGGTACTTCAACCTATGATGGGTTAGCGCTCGCGTGGTCTGCTGCAGAATATCTCGCTAAAAACCTTAGTGCACTGACATTATTTGCCACTCATTATTTTGAACTCACCCAACTGCCCGAACTGTTACCGTCAGTGATTAATGTGCACTTAGATGCCATAGAACACGATGACACCATTGCTTTTATGCATTCGGTACAAGAAGGTGCGGCAAGTAAAAGTTATGGTCTGCAAGTTGCGGCGCTCGCAGGTGTTCCGGCCTCAGTCATTAAAGCGGCAAAACAAAAACTGCATCAACTTGAAAACCGTGACATGAGTTTATCACAGCAAAATCCGACCCAAGTGAGCATGAATTTATTACCTCCAATACCAGAGCCGTCGCCAGTGTTGGACAAGTTAGCGCAAATTAATCCTGATGATTTAACCCCTAAACAGGCATTAGATTATTTATATGAATTAAAGCGTTTAAATAACGTAAGCTAACAAATAACGTAAGTTAACAAATAATGCCGTTTGGTAGCTTACCCATCTCTTATACCGAGTTGAGGTTATTGAAACCGTGGAAGTCGGCCAAGGCTTCCACTCCAATACTGCATTTCGCGACCATGTAGCACAGCAACAATGATAGGCTGACACAATAAGCAGGAATAATGAGAGACTAAAAACGAGAGACTGAAATGGACTAAAAGTGGGGACGCGGCGTCAAAAAACATCGGGGGGGGTGTAATGGTCTAATGAAACTGTAGAGATTTATAGCTTAAAATAAGCAAAATCTTAAAGGTATTTATTATGATTAGAA
>NZ_JBEOPO010000071.1:0-8746 GCF_040310145.1 Shewanella sp. S1-49-MNA-CIBAN-0167
TGAGCCGTATGCAGTGAAAGTTGCACGTACGGTTCTTAGGAGGGCGGCACTTGGTAACAGGTGTCGCCTATCCGACCCTAAACGGGTAATATGGGTTGGTGTATGGATCCGCACTAAAGATAGCACCAACCGCGTCGACGCTTGTGATATAAACACCGGAGAACTACCCCAAAATGTTACCCCGGCTAAATCAAACCGACTTTGAGTACTATTAATTCCACCCAAAAAGTGAGTATCTGTGGCGCTAATAGTACTGCGCGTTATCATCATTTTGTTTAACGGTACACCTATGCGGCTAGACTTGATTGTCACAATCGAGTCGCTGATAGTGAGCTCGTTTACATCAGCATTATCTACAAACACCAATTTACAGTCATCAATAATTAGCAGGTCATAGTGCCCCGAAAAAGATTGTTGGCTATCTTGATAGCATTTGCCAATGCGCTTACTTTGATTTTCAGAGCCTTGTTCGCGAGCTAAAGGCGTCGACACAAGGCTGGTTAGCAGCATCTGATTAAAAATGCGTTGATGAGACTTCATCGGGACATGTCCGGCACCGTCAATAACCCGTAGTTGTGCCCTAGGTAATATATGCAGTAGTGCTTGAGCGGTTCGCAATGGTGCAACCTGATCATCCGCTCCCCAAATGAGCTGCGTAGCGGGCATCTGTTGGTAATTAAGCACAGAGAAGTTTTGTTCCATTAATGCTAATGCCGCATTGGTATTCGTTTGCTCGCCAATGGTCATATTACGAATAGACTCGTTGCGACTCAGCAACTGAGTGGGATCAAACCCTGTCCCTGTTTTCTCTAGTATTTTGTCAGCAAAATTATCAACCCGCGCCAATAGTCGGCGAAAACCTTGTGGTAATTCGCTATTGGCCATGTTCCTCTTAGAAATTTGCTTTAGATAGGCTGTACGGTCCAAAATACCAGCAGCATCGACCAACACAAGTTGTTCAACGTTGCCAGGATATTGGCTAGCATAGTATAAGCTGATCGCCGCCCCCATCGAGTGGCCCACTAAATGCACCTGAGCATCTGGATGGCGGTAACGGCTTACAACCCAATCGATAACCTTGGCATATTCTTTTGGCGAGTAAGTAAATACAGCACCTTTTGATAAGCCAAAACCGGGTAAATCAATAGCAACAACATGGTACTGCTTTGCCAATGCAGGAATAACCGTTAACCAGTCTTTAGAGGCTAAATCGCCTAAACCATGAATAAGCACAACCGTGTCACTATGCTCAAGCCCAGCTTGCAGCACAAACAGCGGCGCTTGGTGGCTGGGTACTATCACGCGTTCAAATTGATAGCCTGCAGGGTAATCAGTTAATTCTGCCGCGGTTAACGGTTCAACCATCAATGGTTTTTGATTACCGATTGCACCAACTTGCCTACTGATGTCATTAAACCAGCTGGCTGGCACGGGTATCGCCCACAAGAACGACACCATTAATAGCAAGAGTAATAAAGGTGATTTAACCACCGCAGAAGTCCGCTCTCTGGCAGCTTATCACTCTTGTTCGGTGCATTGCTTTATGCTGCGAATATCGGTTCCTGTGGGAATTTGAAACGCGCGCAAACCAAACTCTGGTAACACGGCAAAAATGTGGTCAAAAATATCCGCTTGAATGGCTTCATAATAGGTCCAACGAATATCATTGGTAAAAATATACAACTCTATCGGCAGGCCTTCAGTCGTTGGGGCTAGCTGCCTAACCATCAATGTCATGTCTTTATGTACTTTTTCATGACGATGTAAATACTCTTGTAAGTACGCTCTGAATGTTCCGATATTGGTTAAATGACGACCGTTCACCTTCATCTCGATATCACTCACATTGGCATTAGCGACACTAATTTCACTAAAGATTTGTGGCAAGTATTCTTTTAAGTAATTCACCTTGCCCAAGCGTAAACGCTCTTCATCCGTTAAAAATTGAATACTATTAACATCAATATTGATTGAACGCTTAATCCGTCGACCGCCAGACTCAGACATGCCGCGCCAGTTCTTAAATGCATCAGAGACCAATGCATAGGCTGGGATCATGGTGATCGTATTGTCCCAATTGCGTACTTTGACTGTCGTCAATGTCACGTCTTCAACTGCGCCATCTGCAGCGTATTTATCCATTTGGATCCAATCGCCTTTACTCACCATGCGATTAGCGGCAAGTTGAATCCCAGCAACAAAGCCTAAAATGGTGTCACGAAATACCAGCATAACAAGACCGGTTGCAACCCCTAAACCACTAAAGAAATAAACAGGCGACCGGTCGGCTAGCACCGCAAACACAACAATTAACCCAATGAAAAACAAGAATAACTTAGTCAGTTGAACAAAACTTTTTACCGGTAAACGGCGATTAACATGATTAACATCGGCAATTTCATCGATGGCATTTAATCCGCCATACACAGCTCGAATAATAAAAAACACTAACAAAGCGCTAAGTAAACGGTCAATAAACGCACTGATCAACTCGAGTTCAGTTAACACTATGGGGATCAATAAATCGAGGATTAAAATGGGCACCAAAATAGCGAGACGCTCAAACACCTTAAAACGCATGAAAATATCGTCCCAAGTCACCGAGGAACGACGGATCACAGCATTCACACCGTGAACCACAAATCGGTGAGTAATGAAATAACTTAAACCTGCCACAATCAAACAGGCAAAAATCAATATCAAGGTGGCGACGCCATCCGATGGTTGGCTATTAATACCTAACTGGGTTAACCAAGCCGCGATTTCAACTCGAACATCTATATTCACAAACAAATCCTTAGCAATCTTTTATCTTTACTCAATCAACAGACTTACATTAGCCCGCATAAAAACAATGAAGCTCTCGTAGGCTTATCACTATACTCATTATGCCCTGTGTTGATGTAGAACGTTAATGAAACATCAACACTATCAGCCAACATACCGAATATAAATGCAAGCCACTCTTTTCACTATTATTTTAAATTTTTGACTTATCTGAGTATCCCCATGCATGATTAAACAAAAATGATCTTTTTTCCATGGGAAAAAAAAGACAATAAAAAAGGACCTTGCAGTCCTTTTATCCAATTTATCATCAATATAGCATGCTGATAATATGTTACTTAGCCCAACTAAAAGCTCGGTAACATACCTTGTGGTAACAGCCTGTTGAAGCTCGCGCGACACAACAAGTTAACCGAGTTGTCGATATCGGGTGAAAAATAACGGTCTTTATCATAAAACGTCACGATTTCACGCAGTTCAGCTTTGGCCATTGCGACGGCCGCGCTCGGTTGCAACGGCGCTCTGAAGTCTAAGCCTTGTGCGGCAGCTAACAGCTCAATCGCCAACACGCCACGGGTATTTTCGCTCATGTAACGTAAGCGCCGTGCAGCAAACGTGGCCATCGACACATGATCTTCTTGGTTAGCCGATGTGGGCAAACTGTCTACCGATGCCGGGTGAGCGTAGGTTTTGTTTTCAGAAGCTAACGCCGCTGCGGTTACTTGAGCAATCATAAAACCTGAGTTGACGCCACCGTTATCCACTAAAAATGGCGGTAACTTAGACAGGCTAGAATCAATCAATAACGCCATTCGGCGCTCCGAAATTGACCCCATTTCAGCAATCGCAATCGCAAGATTATCAGCCGCCATCGCCACGGGTTCAGCATGGAAATTACCACCCGAAAGAATATCGCCCGTATCTTGGAATACTAAGGGGTTGTCGGTAACCCCGTTTGCTTCAGCACCCAACACTTCTGCAGCTTGGCGGATTTGGGTTAAACACGCGCCTAACACCTGCGGCTGACAGCGCAGTGAGTAAGGATCTTGCACTTTTTCGCAATTGCTGTGACTTAGGCTAATTTCCGATTCGTTAGTGAGCAAATGACGAAAAATCGCTGCCGAATCGATTTGACCTTTTTGCCCCCGGGCAGCATGAATGCGCACATCAAACGGGCTGCGACTGCCCATCGCTGCTTCAACGCTCATAGCGCCAATCACCGAGCTGGCGGCAAATAAATCTTCGGCATTAAACAAACCTTCAAGCGCCAATGCTGTTGAGGCTTGGGTGCCATTTAATAACGCTAAGCCTTCTTTCGCCGCCAATTCCAATGGCTCAAGCCCAGCGATTTTAAGGCCTTGTGCTGCTGAAATAATCTGCCCTTGATAACTCATTTCGCCTTCGCCTAATAACGGCAAACACATGTGAGCGAGTGGCGCTAAGTCACCCGATGCACCGACTGAACCCTTTTCTGGTACACACGGATACACACCGGCATTCACTAGCTGAATGAGAAACTCAATCACCTCTAAACGAATGCCCGAAAAGCCGCGGCTTAATGAGTTAATTTTTAGCACCATCATTAAGCGCACAGTAGCATCTTGCATGTATTTACCAATACCCGCGGCATGAGATAATACAATAGAGCGTTGCAGTAATTGCAGATCTTCTGGGGCAATTTTAGTATTCGCCAATAAACCAAAACCAGTGTTAATACCGTAAACAGTGCGGCCTTCGCGCAATACTTGTTGGACGATTTCGGCACTTTGATTAATGTCTTTAATGGCTTCCTTAGCAAGGGTCAGCTTGACACTCTTACGGCTGATATCGCGGGTTTGTGCCAAGGTTAACGTCCCTGGTGTAAGTTCAAATAAATAAGTCAACATGGGTTACGCTCCTAACATCGGCAGGTCTAAGCCTTGCTCTTTGGCACAATTTTTTGCAATCTCATAGCCAGCATCTGCATGACGCATTACCCCTGTAGCGGGGTCGTTCCACAATACTCGGCCTAATCTCACGGCAGCCTCATCCGTGCCATCGGCCACGATCACCACCCCAGAATGTTGACTAAAGCCCATGCCAACGCCGCCACCATGATGCAGCGATACCCAAGTAGCACCACTGGCCGTATTGAGTAAAGCGTTCATTAATGGCCAATCTGACACCGCATCTGAACCATCTAACATGGCTTCAGTTTCACGATTTGGACTGGCAACTGAGCCAGAATCTAAATGATCACGACCAACCACAATCGGTGCCGCTAACTCACCGTTTTTGACCATTTCATTAAAGGCTAACGCCAAACGAGCACGATCTTTTAAGCCGACCCAGCAAATACGTGCAGGCAAACCTTGAAACGCAATACGCTCACGCGCCATATCTAACCAATTATGTAACTGCGGATTATCAGGGATCAGCTGTTTGACTTTGGCATCTGTTTTGTAGATATCTTCAGGATCGCCCGACAAGGCGACCCAACGGAATGGGCCTATGCCTTCACAAAATAACGGCCGCACATAGGCTGGCACAAATCCGGGGAAATCAAACGCATTCGCCACGCCTTCTTCAAAGGCCATTTGACGAATATTATTGCCATAATCCGTGGTTGCCGCGCCCGCTGCCTGCAATGCCAACATAGCTCTAACTTGAACCGCCATTGACTGTTTAGCGGCTTTCACCACTGCAGCCTCATCCGTTTTACGCATTTTAGCTGCGTATTCTAAGGTCCAGCCTTGGGGTAAATAACCGTTTAAGGGATCGTGCGCCGAGGTTTGGTCGGTGACCACATCGGGGGTAATACCGCGAGTCACTAACTCAGTAAACACATCTGCGGCATTGCCGAGTAAGCCTACCGAAACAGGCTTGCCGCTTTGATTGGCTTCATCAATCATCGCTAAGGCTTGGTCTAATGAAGTAGCTTTTTTGTCGACATAACCTGTGCGCATACGAAAGTCGATACGCGTTTCATCCACTTCACAGGTTAAGACTGAATAACCCGCCATGGTGCCTGCCAATGGCTGCGCGCCGCCCATGCCACCTAAGCCACCGGTTAAAATCCACTTACCGGCTGATGAACCATTAAAGTGCTGTTTAGCCATAGCCACAAAGGTTTCGTAAGTGCCTTGAACAATGCCCTGCGAGCCAATATAAATCCACGAGCCCGCCGTCATTTGGCCGTACATCGCCAAGCCTTTTTTATCCAGTTCGTTAAAATGCTCCCAATTAGCCCAATGTGGCACTAGGTTTGAGTTAGCAATAATCACTCGCGGCGCATTAGTGTGGGTGGTAAACACCCCAACGGGTTTACCCGATTGCACCAACAAGGTTTCATCATCTTCAAGACGCTTTAGCACCTCAATAATTTTGTCATAACTTTGCCAATCGCGCGCGGCGCGACCAATACCACCGTACACCACTAAGTCTTCTGGGCGCTCGGCAACATCTGGGTGGAGGTTATTCATTAACATCCGCATTGCCGCTTCGGTTAACCAGCTTTTACACTGTAATTGAGTACCGTGCGGCGCAATTATGCGACGGCTTGGGTCATGTCGTTTATCCATATTATCCTCTTCAACCGACTATCTTAGGTTTGGTTTTTTTATTGGTCTTGTTGGTTTATGTCTTATTGTTATGACTGTCAGCTAAGGTTTAAAGTGATACTTATTCGTATCATCTCTTAACCAAAGCTGAGGTTAATTTAAACTTACTGCCCGGATGCACTAAGCGTGCAAAACTGACCACACCTTGGCGTGACCAGGTACGACGTAAAATTTGTAAACACGGTTCAGTCGCCGCAATAGCCAAACGTTGCTGTAACAGCTCGTTAGCCATAATGGCTTCAACGGTATGCCGAGCTTCTGTCAGTGGCGCCACGGCCGATAAATATTCATGGGGAGTATGTATAATAAAGTCTTGTTGCAGGTAATCAGGCACAAGCTGTGGGTTAACAAAGCGCTCTTCAACTTGCAGTGGCAAGCCTTGTTCGCAATGCACTAACACCGAGTAAAATACTGGACTGCCAACCTCTAGCCCTAGGGCATTAGCCACAGCGGTCGTAGCATCGATTTGTTTCAATTCGAGCTGTTTGACACTGTATCCATGACCGCGGTCTTTTATCTCGTCGGCAATATTACGAATAGTCAGTAATGACGATTGCGATTTAAATCCTGCCACAAAAGTGCCTATGCCTTGGGTGCGCTCTAACACACCTGACTCCACCAGCTCAGTCAAGGCACGTCTTGCGGTCATGCGGCTGCAAAAAAATATCTCGGCCAATTGGTTTTCAGACGGCACGCGATCGTTCTCTTGCCATTCGCCCGTCTCAATACGCGACAAAATAAATTGTTTTATTTGGGCAAACTTTGCTTGGGCCATGTCAGCAGATCTCGGTTTTGTAGACAATTATGTCATTGCTGTTTAAAAACACATCAGTCATCCTACCTTGTATATACAAGTTAAAACAAGTATTGTTTAGCGATTGGTTAATAACTCATTTTCAGAGGTTTTTATGTCGTGGGATCAGGTGTGGATTGATGTCAATATTGCAACCATGGACCCGAGTGTTCAACGGGCTTACGGGGCGATAACTCAAGCAGCTATCGCAGTAAAAGATAGCAAAATAGCCTGGGTTGGTCCGCGCAGTGAACTGCCTGAATTTGATGTACTGGCAACGCCGGTTTACCGAGGTAAAGGTGGTTGGATAACGCCCGGGCTTATCGATGCACACACCCACTTAGTGTTTGCCGGAAATCGCGCCGATGAGTTTGAACAACGTTTACAAGGCGCTACTTATCAAGATATCGCCCGTGCTGGCGGCGGTATTATCTCGACCGTTAACGCGTGTCGCGATGCAGACGATGTCGAACTGTTTGAACTGGGTCGACAACGCTTAAACGCCTTAGCCAGAGAAGGCGTCACCACGGTTGAAATTAAATCCGGCTACGGCTTAAACACCGAAACCGAGCTTAAGTTACTCCGCGTAGCACGAGAACTCGGCGAACATCACCACATTGATGTTTGCACCACGTTTTTAGGCGCTCATGCCATTCCACCTGAATATAAAGACCGTGGCAACGAGTATGTCGACTTAGTGATTAATGACATGCTCCCCGCGGTGATTGCTGAAAACCTTGCTGATGCTGTGGATGTATTTTGTGAAAATATAGCCTTTGACCTTGAGCAAACTGAGCGGATATTAACCGCAGCCAAACAAGCAGGATTACAGCTTAAACTGCATGCCGAGCAATTATCCATTATAGGCGGCAGTGCGTTAGCCGCTAAACTAGGGGCTAAGTCGGTTGATCATATTGAGTTTTTAGACGAAGCGGGTGTTAAAGCCATTAGCGAAAGCGGTACCTGCGCAACCTTGCTACCTGGGGCATTTTACTTTTTACGCGAAACCCAATTACCGCCAATTGATTTATTGCGTCGATACAAGGTGCCAATGGTGATTGCCAGCGATTTTAATCCTGGGTCATCGCCTATTTGCTCAACCTTATTAATGCTTAATATGGCCTGCACGCTATTCAAACTTACCCCTGAAGAAGCCTTACAAGGCGTAACCATTAATGCCGCTAAAGCCTTAGGCCTCGAAGCAAAAGTCGGTCACCTTGCCATAGGTATGCAAGCTGATTTTTGTTTATGGGACATTACCACCCCAGCACAACTAGCTTATGCTTATGGAGTTACCCCTTGTAAAACCGTAGTGAAAAATGGCCAAGTGGTTGCCTTACCCAATTAAGTCATAGTACTCAATTTGTATCATTAAACTCACCCGCCACTAAAGCCAAAACACTTTGTTTATTTTATCGTCACGAGTGCTAATACGTTATCACTCGTGACCTTGTTATTGGCGTCATCTCGAAATACGGAACGAATATTATTAGGGGCTGTTGATCTTTCACATTGGCAGCCAAATTATAGAGCAAGCTAGAGCCAGCAGGCTTTCAAAATTAATTTT
>NZ_JBEOPO010000072.1:0-8246 GCF_040310145.1 Shewanella sp. S1-49-MNA-CIBAN-0167
TACCTAACAGATTGTTAAATTTGGCAATAATTCACACGCCAATACATTCTTACTGAGCCAACTGCATAGGCATGTTAGGTTTTGTTTTTCTAATCTTGCATGGATTTTTAAACACTAATGGTTTTAGTTTTTTTTCAAGCTTTAAATGGTATGGGTATTTTTCTATTTTTATAATATGTGTTTTATGGCTATATATTAACTCTCTGCTTTGTAGAAGCTTAAAAGTGTATGAACTTGATTTTAAAACCAGTATAGACTCAAAAAAAATTAGGCTGTACAACTATGTGACATACTTTTTGATTACGATATTCATTTTTGTTCGAGTTTTTATTTAATAATTCGAGATACTTCAGAAAATGGGTGGCATAGTTTCATTTAGTTTCATTTCAGCATAGTTTTATTTCTTTCAGAAAGGCTTTCGAGAACAATGGTAATTAAGTTTAAAAGTAAAAAATAAAGAATGTTAAGCAGGAAATTAAAGCCTTAGATTGAAACTTGATTAGCAATAGACATTGTCACTTAAGAGTAGTGCTTTTTAGAATCCAGCCTATTTTTCACATTGCTGTTAATCACAGAGCTAAAAACTGCAGGCTATGTTGTTACTCTCAATGTTAGCCCGCAATTTTTAAACCATATATATACCCAAGACACATCAAAATACACAATCCTGCATTTCGGGATCGTTTGGTTATTATTAACAGTAAACCATACCGCCATCTATCAGTGGTGCTTGACCTGTCATGTAATCAGAGTCTGGACCGGCTAAATATGACACAAAGTTGGCGACATCCACAGGTGTTTGCGCACGACCAAGTGCAATGCCTTTGACGTATTTATTATACGTTTCACCTATTGGAGCCCCAGTAATTTCAGAAAAACGTTTATCAATCTCGACCCACATATCGGTTCCAACCACTCCAGGGCAATAAGCATTTACTGTAATACCTGCGCTAGCATATTCCTGTGCTGCAGCCTGAGTTAACGCACGCACTGCAAATTTAGTCGCCGAATATGCGCCCAGTAAAGCAAACCCATTATGGCCAGCAATGGAAGAGGCACTTATAATTTTGCCTTTTTGCTTGCGTTCGATGAATTTCTTTGCAGCGGCTTGAATGCCCCAAAGAGTTCCGTCTACGTTGATCTTTTGGATTTTATCCATTTCTTCTTGAGTAATATCTGCTATGGCTTGAACTTGCGCAATACCTGCGTTATTCACCATAATATCGAATCCACCTAAGGTTTTCTCTGCATGGTCTATAGCGGCATAAACTTGTTTCCGGTCGCTTATATCAGCTTTAAAAGTCGTTGATTTTCGACCTAAGGCTTTGACCTCAAGAGATACCGCGAGCATTTTTTCTTCGTTTAGATCAACGATGGCAACATCTGCTCCATCTTTTGCTAAACGAAGTGCAATGGCACGTCCTATGCCCTGACCTGCACCAGTGACGAGCGCGACTTTTCCTTGTAATGACATATCTGACTCCTTTTTGATAATAGGATAAGGAAGACCTTTTTATAGCCTTCCAGATAACGATTGAATGATCAGTTTACAAGGACGTAGAACAATAAAATTAGATATAGATCAATTTGAGACAGCTTAATGGTTAAGAATTAAACATGTTTAATCTCTAAGAATGACCTTTCAATATTAGTGATAAATTTTTAGATATTATGTTAATTATTAGTTGTTTTATTCTATGTAAATATCTAGAGAAAATAGACGTAGACAGCCATAATCGGTTGTTTAGCTATTTAGTGATGTTCAGTTTGGAATTGTTTCATGCAGGGAAGGTCTGCTAACTTATTTCTGCCTAAAGTTGATTATGGATATGGCCTACGGCCACGACCTTATTGGCCGTAGGCCATACACCAAAGACTAACCAACTTGGGGCATAAATAGAAACGGGTTAGCTTGCCCAGACAATGATTTAATCAACAAGGCCAATCAAAGCCGTTAATGACACTTGATTAAGCCGGTTAATTCACTCAAGCAGTTGAATTTAATTATGTAAAGATATTTAATTTACCAGAATTGAATCCTATGCCTAGTTTCTATCATATTTTAATTAAATAAAATTACCTTATTGGACTATGGTTAATTGGTGGTAATACGAATGAAAAACATTTCATTTATTCATATCTAGTAGAAATGCTACTAGAAATAGTTAAGGATGATTCAATATGAACCCTTTTAACGTTCTACCAAAATTTATAGGCGTACTGCTATTTTCATTCACAGCGCTATGTGCTGCCGAAGAAGAGCCAGAAATGTATGTTTATTCAACCTATTTTAAATGCATACCTGAGCAAGAATCCGCTGTAGACGAGCTAGTTCAAAGAGCCTATGCCCCCATATATAATGATGGTGTTAACAATGGCACCATAGCGAGTTGGGGTTGGCTGAAGCATCATACCGGAGGCGAATGGCGTCGAATTTTATACCATTCAGCACCGAGTATAGATTCATTATTTGCTGCACAAGAGACGATGAACAAAAAATTTGAAGCTGTTTTGGGAAAAAATACTGATGCCCTTGGACGTGGTTGTCAATCTCATGAAGATTATATTTGGCAGTATGTGACCGGGAGTCGACCTACTTTGGGGGGCGAAACGCGTGGAAAAGTAAGCTTATCTGTTTACATGGAATGTAGTTTTTCGGGAGAAGAAAAAGCAGATGCTATTGTCAAAGAACATTTTGCTCCAGTATTCAATGCTCAAGTCGGTAAAGGAAAACTCACATCCTGGGGTTGGTTATCTCATGTCGTTGGCGGCAAATACCGTCGATTGCAAACGGCCACCGCAGATAACTATTCTGATTTATTAAAAGCAAAAAAAAATATCCTTGATACCCTTTATGATAAAGACAATAAACACAGTGCCGAATTTAGTGACATTTGCACTAGTCATCAAGATTATCTGTGGGATATAAAAACAGAATTATAATGAGATATCATTATTTATGAAGCCGAGAGTTATGAGGAAAATACCTATGAAACAGATAGTTATTAAGCCACCCATAATTATATAATCATTAACATCATGGCTTTCGTCATTCATTGCGATAGCCTTTTATGGCTATTCAAACGTACAAATTAAACGCTTTTTTGCTTCATTAATCTTGGGTGGCAATCTTGTGTTTTGTTAGTCATCATCTGGACCCATTGCTTCTTTTATTTCATCACTGCCGAACCCTTTACGGGATAAATAGGCATACGCTTTGGACTTTTCTTTATAGTTTGATAAGTCATAGCGCTTTTTCGCCAGCTCATTTTTACAGCTTTGATAAAAATCGACATCCTCTGTTAACGTTAATTGGTACACCGTATCTTCAAAGTCGCTCACATCAATCAGTCGCTGTTTTAGTTCTTGCAAGATGAGGGTTTTGCCTTTGCCTTTGTTAAATAGTTTGATTATTTCAGTGGTTAAGTCAACTTTGTCTGCTTTTATGGCTAATTTACTGCGCAGTGTTTCACGTTCTGGATGTTGTGCTAATGCGTGATCTATTTCGGCCCGAGAAAACCCTTTTGTGGTCATTTGGGTGTAGACTTTTTCTCTGCTGGTGCCATAAAAGTTAACAAATCGCCTTAGTAGCCTAGATGTGGCCATCGCAAAGGCATCGACTTTTTGCTCGTACATCACTTGCTCTATCGCGGTATCAATCACGGTAACGGGTACGCCGCGCAGTTGTAACTTACGTCTTATCGCGCTGGTACCGAGTTCATTATTAAAGGCCATCTCGCAATAGCGTATGGCAAAGTCATTGTCATTTTTTAAATAACCGTGCTCTATGAGTTTGGCCAGTACGGTTTCAATCCATTGTTGATTTTCTGTTTTACGCTCAAGCTTAGTGCGAATTTCATTAATGGTAAAATCTTGTTGGCCAAGGTGCCAATAGGCGCTATTAAAAACGTTATCGATGGTTTTGGCTTGACGTAGAGGAGGGCGCTGCATAAAAATTGATCTTAAATTAAAAAATAACCAACAACAGTGTAGCAGCTCCCGGTGTTATTGAGTACGCGCTAGACGTATCCTTGTGCTTGAATACTATTTGAAAAAAGCCATATATGGCCTGATTAATGCCATTGAATTGATGGCCTATAGTGGATTTTTAAATATCAAAATGGTTTAAGTATTACTCGGGGGGAAAGCCCAAAGGCTAATAAGCTTTGGAGCATAAATTTGTTAGCGCCAAAGTTAAAAATTCAATAGTTCGCATTATTATAAGTATGGCTTCTTTGTTAAACACTAGGGGGCTCTTATAGTCGATTTGTTATTCGGTGGCCAAATTTACTATGCCACTTTACGTGAGCTTGATGCTCAACAACCCCTCAATATTTATAGTGAATGTATTTGTTTTCATTTATATGCCATTGAGTCAGTACTTCTTGAGCACAGCTACTGCTACTTAAATTATCACCCAAGATTAGTCAGTTTTTTTTAAAATGTATTATTAATGATGAATGCTTGGATTGTATTTTGTTAATTAGCTCGCATTTTTTCTAATGCGTTAACGTCTAGATCACACTCCCGCAACACCCATGTTGAACTTAGCTGTTTTTTATCACTTAATGCTATTAGATTTTTCTTATGTACTATTGAGCTTATCTAAGGTTTTATTATGATAAATACTATTAAAGCTAAATTAATCATATTAGTAGGTACTTTACTAATCCTTGTATCTAGCTTTTTTATCGTCAACATGTTCATGGTTGAACAGGCTGTTCTTAAAAAAGAAAAGCTTAATATCAATGATAAAGTCGAAAGTTTAGTAAAGGATAACCTTATCGGTCAGGTGGATACTCTTAGCCGTTCAGTCAATGATTTCTATCAACAGTCCAAAGTCGAAAATATTAGGCTGGGCCTGAGCGATGAGATTGTCATATTGCGTAATACCATTAATAACCTGTATGAAAATAATCTCACCGATGACCCCGATATGATGATCTATACCTTCATCAATGAATACCAATGGGGAAAGGGCCGTTATCTGTTTGCCTATGATGCAGATACCTTAACGAATGAAGCCGCTGGCAATGGCAGCGTTTCAATGGGAAATAGTCGTGATGCTATCGATGAAAAAGGCAACTATTACGCGAGGAATATTGTTGCCGCCGCCAAGGAAAACAAGATAGGTTTCACCAACTACTTCTTTTCAAACCCATCAACAGGACAGATCGAAGAAAAAATATCAGCTTCTTTCTATTTTGAACCGCTTAATTTAGTGATTGCTACAGGTGAGTACATCAGCACGCTAAAACAGGGGAATGTCACTGCTGCTCTACAAACTATAATGGCAGCAAAATATGGTAAAAATGGTAAATTTTGGGTGCAGGATCTAAACGGTAATATTCTGGCTCACTCGCAAACAGATCTTATTGGTACTCAGACAAACAACACCGCTAAAGTTAACCAAGTCTTAGAGGGAAAATCTGATGCCTTTGTTCTGCTCTCTGAGTTTTCTTCTTTAACGAATGTGAATAAAACCAAAATTTCATACGTCAGAAAGATCCTACCTCAATGGGGCTGGATTATAGGAACGGGAACCTACGAGTCTGATGTGACCTCGATTCAACAGGGCCTTACGGATGGTACTCGTGAGATATTCGACAACAAAATTTTCCAGAGTATTGCAGTGGCAAGCATCATTATCATCGTTGCACTCATTTTCTGTGTCTGGCTTATAAGCAAACTAATCACCGACATGGTGGTGTTAAAAACACGTATAGACACCTTATCCACTGGCGAAGCCGATCTCACCTCCCGATTGGAAATCATTAATCATGATGAGCTTGGAGATATAAGCCATTCAGTTAATAATTTTATTGGTTACCTTCAAACCATGATGCTTGATATATCCCGTTCATCCAAAGACATTACTGAAGGCATCACACAACTTAACCGTCAATCAGAAAGTAACAGCATTGCTCTGAACAACCACAGTTCAGAAACGAGTCTCGCAGCTACCGCAATCACTCAGATGAACAGCTCAGCAGAAGCGGTGGCTAACAGTGCAGCGCAAACTGCATCGAGCACCCAGCAAGCCAACGAAGAAGCTAAAGCCTCTAAAATCAACGTTGTTGATGCATCAAATAGCGTAATAGCCCTTGTAGAAGATATGAATGCGGCGACCAACAAGATTAATACCATGAGCGAGAATACCGACCAAATCGTATCGATTTTAAGCGTAATTAAGGGGATAGCTGATCAAACCAATCTGTTGGCACTCAACGCTGCAATTGAAGCCGCACGTGCAGGAGAACAAGGACGAGGCTTTGCCGTTGTCGCTGATGAAGTGCGCTCACTCGCCTCTCGTACCCAATCGAGTACAGCTCAAATTGACCAGATCTTAATAAGGTTACAAGATGACGCTTCGTCGGCAGTAAAGGTGATGATTGAGACTAAGCAGAGCTGTCAGAAGGTGGCAGATAACACCTTTAGAGTGACCTCTAACCTTGATTCAATGACAAGCTCTATCTTAAACATTAACGATTTAGGCGGTCAAATAGCCACTGCATCTGAGGAGCAAAGTGCAGTAACCAGTGAAATTAGTCGAAATATACACACCATCGAAACTATGGCGCTTGAGTTGTTACAAAATGGTAAGCAAACCGCAGTGAGTACTCAACACCTTTCGACTGCAAATGATCATCTCAATTTGTTAGTCAATAAGTTCAAATTAGCCTAAGAGCTGGTTTGGTGGGTATCGATAGCCCAATGTCTGTCAGTATTTCGATATTTTTTGTCTTGCTTAACATGGCGTTAGATCCGTGAATAATCGCTTCCGTATTTAGTTGCTTAAAACGCTTCAATACTTTCAACGCCACAGCGCTAAAGGGGTTATTCCACTCGCTTGGTTTGACTTGGGCTGGATCTACCGCAGTTGCTTTAATAACTCGATCTATCCCAACGTTAGCCCCCCTATTAGTTATCTGAAAATCACCTTGTTTTCTGGTAACATTCCCCATAGAGTGTCGGCCCAGAATCATAGCGATTCAGCACCATCAGTATTAAAAAATAACAATATAGGTAGCAGGTTTGGTAGATAAAATTGTATCAATAGTCGATTTCTTTCTCGAACACAAATTATTATTAACTGTTTTGATAGTAATGCTTATTTCAGTGATTAAGCGCTTTATCATTTCAAGTATTCGTGGTGATGTGGCTTTTCTTTCTGATGTGCAACGTAAATGGATGTCACGTACTAAAAATGGCACATTCATTTTAATACTGGTTATTTTGTTCATGCTTTGGCAATCCGAAGTCAGCAAGTTTGCTCTGTCAGTTACCGCTATTGCCATTGCTTTAGTGATAGCTTCAAAAGAGATTATTCTTTGCTTTACTGGCTCGATACAACGAGCTAGTTCTCGTTCGTTTGTGATAGGTGATTGGATTGAAGTTGGCAAAATATATGGTGAAGTGATTGAACACAACTTAATGGCCACAGTGATCCAAGAGATCGATCTGGATCAGGGTCAATACCATTACACAGGTAAAACCGCGACGTTGCCAAACAGTATGTTTTTTACCTATGCGGTCAAAAACCTCAACTTTATGAAACGCTACGTTTACCATAACATTACGATTACCGTGGTCGAGTTCGTTAATCTCTATAAGCTTTTTCCTGGGCTAACCCGTCAAATAGAAGATCACTGCGAAGACTTTATTGAAGTGGCCAAGCGCTACAACGGCGTTATAGAAAAACATGCAGGTGTCGATTTACCTGGCAGCGAACCGCATATCCATATCACTAGTGGCATAAATGGTGAGCAGAATGTTCATATAATGATTTTTTGCCCCACTGAACGCGCTATACAGTTAGAGCAGCTTATAAGAGAAGATTTTATGGTTGCTTACCACCAACAATTTGGCTAGTACTATTTAAAAAGGGTTGCCAGTAGACCGCAGCGTGTCCAATTGACCTAAGACCGAAAAATGGCCTGATTTTTTACGCCGTTCACTGCTCATTAATCAAATAGGACGTGCTAGGTTTACTGTTTATGAGTTTGTGTTCTTGGCCGACTACATTAGCCTCAGACATCACAAAGAGGCCAACGACTATTCAGCCTCAAGGTCTCTGGGTGACATGGAACAAGGTATATCCTTGATTGTCGATATAACGAGTGAGCTGTAACCAATGATGACTGGCCAAAATGGAACGGGAACCTGACGCAGGGCTACCGCATGAGTGTTTAATTTTTAACCTAACCACTGAATCCAGCCTTTAATACTGCTTCAAGCATCGATGG
>NZ_JBEOPO010000073.1:0-8201 GCF_040310145.1 Shewanella sp. S1-49-MNA-CIBAN-0167
AAATCCCCACCAGAATACTGGTAGGGATTATCTTTCATCTGCAGGATCGGTCAAGTGCTCTTAAACGATCGGCATTGCTCATCTAGAGGGCATTTTTTTGAAATGACTTATGACTTGTGAGTATCTAGCCATTGGTGTATCGCTTGCCTACTCCCTTGGAAGACAACCCTGTCATTTTTCTTTTCAAGTTGGTATTGGTACATCGGGTCATAGTAAATATCGAGTAACAGGTTTATCCAGTCTAGATGTTTACTGGTATCATTTTGGCTTTGTTGTACCTCAAGTGCATCGTCAACCAAGTCCTGTAATTGCTGATGTTGTTTACCGCCTAAGCGTTTACGGATCCCCAATAAACTTTGAGTCAAATAAGCTCTAAATGCATCAAAACCATCATGCTCACCAAAGTGAGACACATAATCAGCGAGTTTTTGTTCAACATAATCATTCAATAAACGCGGTAAACGCGCATCTAATGGTTCATCGAGAACGATAATATCCGCTTGTTGCATGGCGTTGTAAAAATGATGAGGCAGGGCTGACCTGCCTATAAGCATACTTTCATCTTCTAACAGTAAATGGCTATGTTGCTGTTGTTGATGCTTCAGTAATGCCACACCTAAGTTATTTTCGAAGTTAATTTGACTGGGTTGTGGATCGATATTTTTGCCAAAGCTTGATCCCCGATGATTGGCAATGCCTTCAAGATCGACGGACTCATCACGTTGGTTGATAACTTCCGTTTTACCACTGCCTGTTATGCCACTTAAAATGAGCACTTTAGATTGATTGGGTGCCTGCTCGATAGTATTGATTAAAAAATTACGCATGGCTTTATAACCCCCTTCAATATATGGGATATTTATGCCAGATTCTTTAATCCATTGCTGTGATAACGTTGAACGTAAACCACCACGAAAACAATATAAATAACTATCAGGATGTTGTGACAACTGAGCGAGCCAAGCATCTATACGTTGTTGCTTAACGGGACCATTTACTAACCTATGACCTAACGCTATGGCAGCATCTTGGCCATTTTGTTTATAACATGTTCCTACTTTTTGGCGTTCACTATCTTGCATTAACGGTAAATTAATCGAGTGACTAAATGCACCTTTGGAAAATTCAATGGGTGCTCTGACATCTATTAACGGACGATTTTCTAATAATAGTCTGCCATATTCTGAGCTGGGAATGACGTCACTCATTAGCTTAATTCCATAAGGATATCGTATCCGTCAGCGCGAGGTTCATATTCATGGAGGGTACCGATACAAGTTGCGGCAATACCATTGGTTTCCAATAATACTTTCAGTTCATTTTCAGCCTCTGCACTCACAGAAACTAACAATCCGCCGCTGGTTTGTGGATCGCAGATAATGGCTTTCTGTTCATCGGTTAATGGCGGTAAATACTCGCTATAACTGTCAAAATTACGATGGGTACCGCCTGGGATACAACCTTGAGCGAGGTAATCACTGACTTTGGGTAACAAAGGAACTTGGGATAATATTAAATTCGCTTTAAGTTTTGCACCTTGGCACACTTCAATTAAGTGGCCAGCCAGTCCAAAACCAGTGACGTCAGTTAAGGCATTAACGCCAACAATTTTAGCGATATCAATACCAATCGTGTTGAGCTGACACATCGCATTAGGTGCAATTTGACTGTCTTCATCACGCAGTTTCTTTTGTTTCTGCGCAGTGGTAAGAATGCCAATTCCAATCGGTTTGGTGATATATAGGCGATCGTTAGCTTTAGCGGTGTTATTTTTCTTTACTTGCTCGAGCGGGATTTGTCCTGTCACGGCTAAACCAAAAATAGGTTCTGGGGCATCAATACTGTGACCGCCAGCCAGCATAATACCAGCATCGGCACAGGCTTGACGTCCACCATCAACCACTTTTTGGGCTATTTCTGCTGCTAATAGATTGATTGGCCAACCTAAAATAGCAATCGCCATAATAGGCGTTCCCCCCATGGCATATATGTCGCTAATGGCATTGGTTGCTGCAATTCGGCCAAAGGTAAATGGGTCATCCACAATGGGCATAAAAAAGTCAGTGGTACTGATAATGCCAGTTTGTTCATTCAGCTTATAGACGGCTGCATCGTCACGTGTTTGATTACCGACTAATAAGTTAGGATCAGTAAACACAGGGAGTTGTGACGCAAGAATGGTACTTAATACTTTTGGGGAAATTTTACAGCCGCAGCCTGCGCCATGGCTATATTCGGTGAGCTTAATTGTTTGATCAGGCATGGTAGTTGATTTATCGCTGGCGTATTGAGCAGCAATTATAATGTTTCTCAGTAAGAATATCTTGTATTTTACTCTGTCATTAACGTGACAGTGTCGAGAGTCGAGAATAAAAGATAATTATGAGCATTATTTTTATTTTGGTTGCGGCTAGTTTTTTAACCAATAGAGACCATATGACGGAGAGCCGACTATCGTGGTAAGGCGCAAAGAGCATACACATGAACACATAAAAAAAATGGCGAGCGATGGTGATGACCCATTTAAAGCCGAGAACATCGATAAGCTAAGATTAATAAAATTGGCGAGTCAAATAGGTTAGGTATCAAGTACTTTGATTCATATATTGAGAAGCTACCACGATTTATTATTAGCGGTATCTGAACAGTCATTAGCGCAGTTAGCCACAACATTAACGTTAAAGATGAGTGATAATACACTGTTGAATACTCAGCAGACGGCGATACTATCCTGTTAGCCTCTGGAGTGAGGGGGTTAACTTTAGCCACAAGGGCGGGTACTTACCACTTTCCCTAAGGATTTTTGGTCTAAAGTGGCGCTGAGCATTGCCCCTTTTTCGATGGCAGTCAGACCAACTGCCAAATGTTGTAACAGCAAGTGCGCCCAACAATTTACCAAACCTCAACATGGGTTAAGAGCTGAGATTAATTAACTTTTTACTCGAACTCGTTGAGATTACTTAAAAAAAAGGTCACGCTATACGTAACCTTTTTTTATGCTATTTACGTATTATGACGTATAAGCAGCCGTTAAGCTTTTCCAATTACGTTGTTGTTCAAGAAATTGGTTACGCAATAATTGTACTTGTTGTTTCAGATTGTGATCTGTAAGTTGCTTGCGTTTCGCCTCTAACAAGCTCTTTTTCGCTTGATAATAGTCGACTAAGTGTTGCTTCATCAGCTCATACTCTGCTTGAAATTTTTCGATTATTTCATCGCAGTTAGGTAAGTGCGCAACCTGATTCTGTGCTTGTAAAAGTTGCATCTGCAAACGTGCACTTTCAATGCGCTCTTGTGGCACTTTACGTAAATCACTGGCTAAACCAAACCAGTTCATTAGCTTGATTAACCATTTAGTTGGATCGTAGTCCCACCATTTTATTCCATTGCGGTAATCATTTTCGAAAATATGATGGAAGTTGTGATAACCCTCGCCATATGTCAGCAATGCTAAAAATGCATTATCTTTAGCGGTATTTTTATCTGTGTACGGTTGTTTGCCCCAGAGATGAGCCAATGAGTTTATGAAGAACGTACAGTGATGTACTACCACTAGACGCAATAAACCTGCCATAAGTACCATTGATAAAATATCGCCATTCAACCAGCCTATAAATGCTGGTAAACCTATATTCATTAAAATCACTAAGGCTAAGTAGTGCTTGTGTTGCCACATAACGATACGATCATTTTGTAAATCGCGGACGTTATTATAGTTACTATAGCGGCTTGCTTGATACTCGCGCAGCATCCAACCTATGTGGCTGTACCAAAATCCCATTTTGGCTGAATACGGATCTTTATCATTATTATCAACATGTTTGTGATGAACGCGGTGATCACTACACCAATGTAATGCACTGTTCTGTAGTGCTAACGCTCCGCCTAGTGCGTATAAAAAACGAACCGATGAGTGAGCTTTATAAGCTTTATGTGACCATAATCTGTGGTAACCCGCAGTAATCGATAGACCACTTGCGTAAGCGAAAATAACAAATGCAATCCATTCAATGCCATCAAAGCCATGGGTAAAACCACGCCAAGGGATTAACACCAGAGCACCAATAAAAGTAATGGCAAATAACAGGGTATTAAGCCAAATGATTGGAGGTTTTTTCATTTAGTAGGGTTCCAATAATAGGGATAAATAAGTTGAGCGTACAATTGTACGCTAATTTAACGTACAGAACTAGTCATGGTCAAGCTTAACAGGGCTGTGTTTCTGTTGTAAAAACGGTATTATCTGTGAATTAATATTGACTGAATGGATTAGTAAATGGGCGTAAGAGCACAACAAAAGGAAAAAACCCGCCGTGCATTAGTTGATGCTGCATTTAATCAACTCAGTGCCGAGCGTAGCTTTTCTAGCTTAAGTTTACGTGAAGTTGCACGTGAAGCTGGTATTGCGCCCACATCATTCTATCGCCATTTTAAAGATATGAACGAGCTTGGCTTAACCATGGTCGATGAAGGCGGATTAACCTTACGTCAAATGATGCGTAAAGGTCGTCAACGCGCAGAAGCCGGTGGTAGCGTGATCCGTATTTCTGTTGACACTTTTATGGAAGTGTTGGAATCAAACCCTAACGTATTTCGAATACTGTTACATGAACGTTCAGGTACCTCTGCCGCATTTAGAGCTGCAGTTGAGCGCGAAATTGAACACTTTATCTCTGAACTTGCTCATTACACTGAAGCACAAGCTAACCGCACACCTGTGTTAGCGCGCGCTCAAGCTGAAGCGCTGGTTATTTTGGTATTTAATGCGGGAGCATCGGCGTTGGATTCAAAACGTAGCGAACGTAGAGCGTTGGCCGACCAATTAGTATTGCAACTGCGGATGGTCGCTACTGGTGCTGAAGCGTTACAACATAAAATGGATAATAGAGCCTAATCAACTGCCTTTATAAACAAACAGTACGCTAATCATTAGCGCCCTGTTTGTTAGTTAATCTGCATTACTTACGTTCTAGTAATACGCCTGATTCCATGTGGTCTGTATAGGGGAATTGGTCAAATAGCGCAAAGCGAGTGATTTTATGTGTTTGGCCTAAGGTTAACAAATTGTCATTCAGTGTTTCTGGATTGCATGAAATATACAAAATCCGCTCATAACCTTGTATAAGCTTTAATGTTTCAGGGTCAATGCCTGCACGAGGCGGGTCAACAAAGATAGTATTGCAATCGTAACTGTCTAAGTCGATGCCTTCTAAACGTCTAAATTGACGCTTTTTCGCCATCGCATCACTAAAGTCTTCAGCAGACATACGAATAATTTGGACATTATTGACTTTATTAATATCGATATTGTACTGAGCGGCATCAACTGAAGGCTTGGCCAGTTCGGTTGCTAAAACGCGATTGAAATTTTGTGCCAATGCAATAGTAAAATTGCCGTTGCCACAGTACAATTCAAGTAAATCTCCTTGGCTGTTTTTAGTTGCATCAACGGCCCATTCTAACATTTTTACGGATACTTTAGCATTGGGCTGGGTAAAGCTATTTTCTATCTGCTTATAATGTAATCGTTGAGCGTTTACTGTAAGTGTTTCGGTAACATAGTCTTTATCTAAATCGATTTTCTGTTTGCGTGCTCGGCCAATAATACTGACATTAAATTGAGCAGATAATTTTGCCTTTAATTGAGTCGCATGTTCGCGCCATTCTTCATCAAGCTGACGGTGATATAACA
Organism: Shewanella sp. S1-49-MNA-CIBAN-0167; assembly: GCF_040310145.1. NCBI lineage: Bacteria > Pseudomonadati > Pseudomonadota > Gammaproteobacteria > Alteromonadales > Shewanellaceae > Shewanella > Shewanella sp. S1-49-MNA-CIBAN-0167. The sequence goes on from NZ_JBEOPO010000073.1 coordinate 5,693, forward strand.
AAGAGACCAATATCTCGCCACTTAACGTCGATAAAAAGTCAATTTGAAACAGCCTATAGCGTAACGCAGGATTGGGAGTTAATTCGGTGATTAATGCAGCCATCATTTGATTAATCATCAACCCCGCTGGCAAATATTGATCGCAACGCACTTTAGCATTCAATGCTTTATCAAACATGTAGTAATATAAGTCATCACCTTCATGCCACATTCTAAACTCAGCACGCATGCGATAATGCATAGGCTCAGAAGCAAAGACTTCAAGCTTTGGTGGATTGAAATCGGCAAAGGCCTGTTCTAGCTTGATGCGCTTTTGTTGTAATTGTGCATCGTAGTTTTTAGGATCCATTGCAGCTAAATTCATATCGACCACCTAAGACTGTAAAAAAGGGCGCAAATAGTATACTAAATGACGCTGATGTCTAGTATTACGCGCCTAAGTATAAAATGACATGACGATTAAAACTGAGCATATTCATATTTGGAGCCCCTATTGTCTGGACCTATTTTAGTATTTGATTCTGGTATCGGCGGATTGTCGGTCATGAATGAAATTAGAAAACAGCTGCCACAGCATGATTATTGCTATTTATTTGATAATGCCCGCTTGCCCTATGGCAACTTATCAGAGCAAGAGTTAATAGCTGGATGTGTTGCTCTGATCACCCATCATGCTCGACGTGTTAATGCCAGTATCGTGGTTGTTGCCTGCAATACCGCCAGTACTTTGGTATTGCCGCTATTACGCCAACAATTAACAATTCCTATCGTGGGTGTTGTTCCTGCCATAAAACCTGCTGCGATGTTATCGAAGAAAAAGCACATTGGTTTATTGGCTACGCCGGGCACAGTGAAACGAGATTACACTCAAGCGCTGATCAATCAGTTTGCTGGAAACTGCAAGGTCGAATTATTTGGTACGTCAGATTTAGTGTTACTTGCTGAGCAACATGTGGCGCGTCAGCAAATCGATAGAAATAAACTGAACGATATCTTATTTCCCATAGCGGCATCTAATATTGATGTACTGGTACTGGGCTGTACCCATTTCCCAATGATAGCGTCAGAAATTAGTTATTATCTTGGTGGCGGCGTAACACTATTAGATTCTGGGGAAGCAGTAGCAAAGCGAGTTAGGTTTTTACTGAGCAGAGACAATGATGGAAGTAAACAATTACAAGCGTGTTATACCAAGGATATTAGCGAAGGGCTTAAAGCAACATTAGTCGATTATGGTTTTGGTGATTTTTCGCTGGTAACCATAACCGACTAACAACACTGTTTAAATAGTGCTAAGAATCCTGCTCAATAACGATTAGCTATTTTCTGTATCAGATTCTTGTGATTTAGCTTCTCTTACCTTTAACGTGCGTTCTTGAAAGCTGTAGTCGTTTAATTTCGACATTGCCTTCTGTGCTCCCGCTTCAGACATCTCAACAAACCCAAATCCTTTACGGCGTCCTGTTTTACGGTCTCGTACTAGACGAACGGAGTTAACCGGTCCGTACTCACCGAACAATGCTTTTACTTCTCCCTCATGAACACGATAAGGCAAGTTGCCAACATACAGTGTCATAGTGGGACCTACATACGGTTCCTCTGTAGAATTTGAACCACTAGATGGCATAAAGGTGAAAATTAACGTCGCAACGACTACACCAGCAATAAACGCTACCGAAGATGGTGTGCCGCCAAACTGAGAAAAAACAAAAGCGCCAAGAAGCGCCGCAATCAAAACAATCACGAATGATTTCTGCATAAAATAATCTCTAATGAATAAAAAAATGATAAATAACTGTTAAATACTATTACATACTAATTAAAAATTACCAGATAAACCAGAGTACTGTTGAAAAATTGAGCTTGAAATCAACTTAAATATCAAAAATAAGTGTTTTGTGATTTAGGTGAAGACGGTTCTTTGAACAAAAAAGTTAAAAAAGAATCGATCTGACCAAAAGTTCGACATTCAAAACATTTCATCAATAAAAGCGCTTGCACTAAATCTCAAGCTGCCTATAATGCGCATCCACTGACACGGCATACAGCGAAAGCAGAAACCGGTTAGCGTTATTTACAACTACTTAATAGTGTTGATAACAGGCAAAAAGAAGTTTGAAAAAACACTTGACGCCATAAAGGGAATGCGTAAAATACGCATCCCAAGCCAATGACCTAGCGTCTTACGGCGATGCATGAAAGATAGCATCAACGCTCTTTAACAATTTATCAAGTAATCTGTGTGGACATTCACAGTTATTGAGTTATTCGAAATTGTCTTCTGTTCTTCGGAATGTTGGCAATCAAAAAATTTCAACTCAATGCAACGATGAATGTTCATAGTAATATGTACAAAGACTTAAGCAACTTCGGTTGGTTAAGCAATCAGAATTCATTGAGCCGAAAGCTTCGTTCTTACTTGTAAGAGTGGAGTTTTCAAAAAACTTTAATTGAAGAGTTTGATCATGGCTCAGATTGAACGCTGGCGGCAGGCCTAACACATGCAAGT
>NZ_JBEOPO010000074.1:0-7279 GCF_040310145.1 Shewanella sp. S1-49-MNA-CIBAN-0167
AAGAGCCCAACTTATCGGTATGGCTTTACGCTCATCCCGTTGATATGCGCAAGCAATTTGATGGGTTAGCCGCATTGGCGCAATCAAAACTCAAGCGACCAGCCAGCAGTGGTGAGTTGTTTGTGTTTATCAATAAGCGGCGAACTCACATCAAAATTCTTTACTATAGTCGTGGCGGTTACTGTTTATGGAGCAAACGCCTTGAGCAAGGTCAGTTTCATCGCGTTACCAGTGATGAAGATAAAATGTCACTCAACTGGGCGCAATTACAGTGTTTAATTGAGGGAGTTAATTGGCAAAAAGCACCCAAAAGTAAGCGCTATAGTCGGTAGTTTTTGTTATAATACTTGGTATGGAAATCAACGAAATCAATCGGTTACAGCAAACTAAAATTCAAGCACTCGAAGAAGATATTCTTGTGCTTAAACAGCAGTTGGATTGGTTTAAACGTCAACTTTTTGGTCGTAAATCAGAAAAACAATTATTCAATAAATTGGGCGCTCAGGGCTCATTATTTGCTACAGATAAAGCTGTTGTATCAATCGATACCTCCACCGACATCAAAGCCCACAAACGCAAATCCAACAAACAACTCAATGGCGATGAAGTCAATGACACGGGTTTACGTTTTGATGCGTCTGTTCCGACTAAAGTTATCGATATTCCCGCACCTGAGTTACAGGGTGATGACGCTGAGCACTATGAAATCATCGGCTATAAAGAAACTAACCGCTTAGCGCAACAACCCGGCAGTTATACGATATTAATTTACCGTCGTCCTATTGTTCGCCATAAACGTGAGCAAACGGTGAAAACGCCATCAGCACCGAGTAATGTACTTGAGGGATGTTACGCCGATGTTTCCCTGATTGCAGGACTTATGATTGATAAAGGGGTGTATCATCTGCCACTTTATCGGCAACACCAACGGATGATTGATTCAGGTGTTCATATCAGCCGAGCCACCTTAATTAACTGGGTACAAAAAGGCATTGAACTGCTCCGGCCTATCTACCAGGCTAATCTAAAGTCTATTATCAACAGTCAAACCCTTGCCATGGATGAAGTCCCCATAAAAGCAGGCAGAAAAAGCAAAAGCAAAGGCAAAGGCAAAATGAAACAAACCTATTTCTGGCCGATGTTCGGTGACAACAATGAAATCGCCTTTACTTGGTCGAGTAGCCGAGGCTTTTTGCATGCCCAAAATCAGCTCGAAGGCTTTACCGGCACTTTATTGACCGATGGTTATGCCGCTTACAGTAAAACAGTGGCAAAATTGAATGAAAAAGAAAAAACGGTTACGCATGCTACTTGTTGGGTACATGCAAGGCGTTATTTTGATAGAGCGTTACTGATTGAGCCAATAGCAGCACAGGCGGCTATTGATAAAATAGCGCAACTTTATAAAAATGAAAAACATATCAAAGACAAGATAACCGAGGTAAGCGATGCATTAGCCTATCGGCAAAAGCACAGCGAGCCACTTGTTACTGAATTTTTCAACTGGGTTTATGAGCAACGACAGCGAACCGATTTAACACCCCAAAACCCCTTAAGCAAAGCCTTAAATTATGTGAATGAGCGCCAAGTTGAATTGAAAGTGTTCTTGTCAAATCCCGCTGTTGCCATGGATACCAACCACCTTGAGCGGGCATTGCGTGTTATCCCTATGGGACGCAAGAATTATTTGTTTTGTTGGAGCGAATTAGGCGCAGAGCAGCTAGGTATTTTACAAAGTTTGCTTGTCACTTGTCGTCTACAAGAAATCAATCCCTACCACTACCTTGTTGATGTATTGCAACGTGTCAGCATACATCCCGCTTCAAAAGTAGCAGAGCTTACCCCGAGAATATGGAAAGAAAAGTTCGCTGATAATTTTTTAACGTCAGATCTGGCTTGAATGGGGTGATCTAACCCCAGAATGATTGCTTACTTTACGACAATATAGAAGGAATAATGCCAGTCGGGTGCTGGGCACACGCCAGACGCAAATTCCACGATGCCTTAGCGGTGCAACCGAAGAAAACCGGCAAAGCAACAGTCGGTATCAATTATATTCAAAAACTGTATGCGATAGAAAAGCGGGCAAAAACATTACCGCCCGATAAGCGAAAATCACTCCGGCAGGAAAAGGCTGAGCCAATCTTAACATCGTTGCATGAATGGTTAGAAAAAAGCGAGAAAACAGTCCTGCCCAAAAGTAAAATTGGGGTAGCAATCAAGTACACATTGAATCAGTGGGAAAAACTGAGGCGTTACCTTGAATCAGGTGAATTAGGCATTGATAATAATGTCACTGAACGCGATATCAGGCCGTTTACGACGGGGCGGAAAAACTGGATGTTCTGCCAATCGGTAAATGGTGCAAAAGCCAGTGCTGCACTTTATAGCTTGGTGATGACTTGCCGTGCCAACGATATTAACCCGTACTTTTACTTCCAAAAACTTTTCACGGAACTGCCACAACGGGATAAATTTGCTGATTTAAGTGATTTATTACCTTGGCATGCCGATCTAAAAGCTTGATGATATCGGGCTCCACCGCTTAATTGACCGCTTACATGATATCACTGGTCTTGGCTATCGAGCATGATACTTCGTGAGCGGACGCTAGGCGTTGGCGTGAGATTTTTCCGTGAAGGGCATTTAAGCGTGATTTGGCTTTATGCCAGCGACGAGAGCCCTTTTCCTTTCGGCTCAACTGGACTTGAATTTGCTTTAGCTTTGTTGATGAACGTTTAAGAGCTTTTGGGTTTTTAACGTACCAACCGTTCGAACCTACAACCGTATGTTGGCTGTTGATGTCGTAGCCTACAATTGATGACAAGACCTGCTTAACTGTCTTGCATTCAACCTCTTGAGTGAACGACACACTCCATTTACCATGTAATAGTTTGACAGTGACCGTCTTGATTTCACTGACTAATTTACGGTGTAAAACAATCGGCACTTTGCCCACTTTCGGAATGCTGACCGCCCCATTTTCGATGCGAATGCAGTTCGAGTTATTCACACACCTAAAACTGTCATTGTGCAGTGCAGTTTTTTCTGTTTAAAACTGACTTTAAACGTCGGGAATTTTTGCAACCGACTCTTAGAAAAAGAATTTTTCAAAGCAGTATCAAGATCCCTTGCCACTTGCTGTGCGGCCGCAGAATCAAAGGATTTTAACCAAGAGAACTCTTCGAAGGCCTTTAGCTCTTTAATCAATGTTGCCATTTCTGGATAGAACAAAAACGTTTTGTCGTACCTATAACGACGCAGATTTTCTGACAGCAACAAGTTCCACAACCCACGAGCACATGAACCAAACTCAATGAGTTTGACTCCTTGTTCTGCTGTCGGTTTGAGCCGAAAATTGTATCTGAGCACTTTTTTCAGATACCGTATATGCTACTGTATAGCCTGATGTTGTCAAGTGGAATACTAAACTAACTCACGCTGCATGCATCACATTGTTCTGCACTTAATGCCGACCGTTAAATATCGAAAGCAACTTATCGTATTAGACGACAATTAACTTGGCCGGTCGTATTGCCTCATTAAAAAAACATACTACATTTAAAGATTTGTTACCGCATATGTAAGTAAGAATCAAATGACATAACAGGCTAGCGCTCCTTCAGCAGTATAGTGTTTCCTACTGATTGATTTCACTTTCCTCTGGGATATTAAAATTTAAAACGGGCACTAATTCATTAATCATCAAATCACGTAGTTTTTCTTCCTGACTCGCTTGGTTTTGACGCCATAGAGCAAGTCTTCGTTGAAGTGTTCGGGTTTGCCCTATTAAAAATTTATCAGGATATTTATCCATGAGCCACAAAATTATTTTTCTAGCATTATTTTCAGGTGCTAACTCCATTCTTAATCGTATTTCATCCCAAACATCCTCGAACGGATCTTTTCGAGTTAGCCATGTCCGAGGAGATTTTCTGAAGTCAACTTTATCATTTCTATGGTAATGACGATTCACTCTATCTGTAATGATAACAGGCGGTATTTTAGATAATTGTTTTTTAACAACGTCATCAGTTACGATATAATCATCTTGAGCATGACCTCTTTTATCCCATGAGTATTTCCACAATTCATCTTGTAGTGATTCTAATTGAGCTAACAAATAAACCGGGTCTAATCTTTCATACTCTAACCTAAGTGACTCTTTTGTAGACTGATTAACATGGTCAGAAAGTAAAACGCGTTGATAAGGTGTTTTTGCATCATCATATTTCTTTGATACCTTAGCCCCAACACGTTCTTTTTCAAGTAACTTCAGCGATGGTTGATAGAAATTAACGTACATCATGACTATGCGATACAGCCTTGCCAAAGCTTCCCAGGCTTTCCAACCTTCGTAGCGATCATAACCAACCAATCGACGTACAACAGAACCGTTTTTTTCTTCCACATGCGCCTGGTCATTTTTTCGGTGAGTTCTTGCTCTTGTAAAGGTGATATTATTTTCTTCGCAGTATTCTAATAATTCATAATTTATAAACTCACTGCCACAATCTGTGTCTACTCCCTGCATAGGGAATGGAAGTAAGTCACTAGCTACTTGTAAGCCATCAATCACGTCGCTGGCGCTTTTTCGTAACAAAGGCATGCACTCTAACCAACCAGTGGCAATATCAACTAATGTGAGCGTATTTAAAAAAGAGCCATTGGTATTGCCCCCACAATGAGCGACGAGGTCAGCTTCCAGAAATCCAGGAATAACGTCATCCCAATCAGCAAATGTTCTGACTTGAATTTGGTGCTTTAATAAATTCCCTTTACGAGTAGTGCTTACAGATTGTTTGATTTTTTCTCGTTCAGGTTTGAGGATCCTATCAACAGTAGAAGGGCTAATTTGTAGCAATTTTTCTCGTACATCAATAGGTAAGCGTAGATGACCATGACGCTCCATTGCTTCGACTAGGTAGGGTAAAAATGGCACTAGACGTTTAGAGCATATTTGATTAGCCGCATACCAAACAGCAAGTAGAGCTTGTCGTAGCTGTTCGTCGTAGCGATGGGGTGTCTTGCGATTTTTTGGAAAGATATTCTGATTGATGGTATTCAACAATTCGATAGTATATTTTCGTTCATAGCCGGTAGCAGCAACTATTCCATCAAGTATTTTCCCTTTATCTATCCAGTTAGCGTCATGATATTTTTGTTTAATGCTAGCTAACAATTCCTTTCTCGCATTTAGACTCATAGACTTAATCATATCTAGTTACCTCATCTTAAAAGAATCACAACTAGTGTTATTTTAGATGAGGCAACGACATATTAGTAGTATGGATTTAAGTGAGTCAATGCGATAGGACAAGCTAGTTGACGCCTAACATTATCGATTCATCCCCGCGACTTTCGCTACGCTAGGATCACGGGGTTTTCTCGACATTGTAGATAAAATGTACGGAGATCTCAGAAACCAGCTATCTCATGGGTATATGCCTGCATCAAACTATTGGGGAACTGCTCCGAAGTATTTATGGTGGCTTGCTCTTCACATTTTAATGCTGCCTCTCGCGAGGCATTGGAAAGAAAACTACAAAGTAGAAGAGGCTGTTGAGTAATCTAATGCAGGCAGTGCAGCACAATGCAGGCAGTGCAGCACAATGCTCTCCCTACTTTATTCAGGAAATATCCCCTATGTCTTGTCCTTGAAAAGCTCCAGCTCTCTACAAGCGATAAATCCTCTCTTGACAACTCATGATACCCAGCGCTTTCAACCTTTCCAGTAATGTCATAGCAAGTGTCATTTAGTAGAGTAACAACGTGATCTCGCCCCACATTAATCAGGGCTTTGGCTTCAGGAAACAGAGCGGCCAGAAACTGGTGAAATTGGTAACACCCACCTTCAAGAAATATGGTTTCAACATACCTATCAGTCGAGCGTAAAGAGCTAATTACCCCCTCAATTTCCATGTGCCTGTTTCCTTTGTCAGTGCTTGGCTTTCAATGGGTACTTATCAGGGTGTTTAATACCGTCCATAGATAAGTCCACATCAAGATCTGGCCAACAAAAACCATCTCGACCTTGCTCTTCAACATTAAAGACGGCGCTTACAGCCGCATCCTTAAACCAAGGAAAGGCTTCAAAACTTAAGAAGTGCTCCTCCCCTTTAGCAAACAGCCAAAGACCATGGGGAGTAACTCCCAAGACCTTAGCCAAAGTGTTTATTCCAAGCTGCTCTGATTTCATCTTCGTGATCCTTAACGCTGCGCTCAAGTTTAGAAAGCTCTTTAACTGAAAGGTGGTAGCTGCTGGCTAAGCCAATTTCAGGTTCTAACCAGAACTTTGCCTCGCCTTCATGCCCTACGACATGAACATGCATTCTTGCTTCTTCATTGGAAAAAAAGAAGAACTTAAACCCTCTTTCTAGGTAAATTGCTGGACTCATCTGTACGCCTTATCTGATTAACTTAAAACTATTATGAGCGATTGCCGCTCACATGCAACGTTGTTTTGAGCGAATACTGCACACTATTTGCTATCACGTTCTATTTTCAAACCCAACACTATCAATTCAACGGCGCGGCGGCGGGTCTTCCACCAATCATAAAAGGTACGGCGTGGAACCTGGGCGAGATCTGCGACTTCTGTTGCATCTAGGCCACAATTAGCTTTGCAATACTTTGAAAATTCGCCTTGTTCTTTATTTGTCATATCATCCACTTTCTTCTCAACTTGAAGGATTCTAACCTTTTTTGTTTTGTTGCTTTTCTTTTGATAAACCACTCTGCAATCGGACTAAAAGCCGTATAATCCATTGCGAGGATCTTGCTAATGGAATCATCACTAAAGCCTGTTGTGATCATGATATCATTTGTGCTCATTCCTGCTTTATATGACTCAATAACGCACGTTCTAACAAGTGATAGACGCCTTACACCTGCATCCCAGAGCCCTGCATTTTTAATTAACTGATCTAACAGCCTGTTCATTGCGTGTGGGCTGATGCTTTCCCCTCTATTTTGCACAGTGAACGGCTTGAGATTGTCATCGACAAATAACGGGGCGTTTGGGTTTAGGCTCCGGTAGTGCTTGTGAGGTATCGTATTGATCCTCAATTCAACCAGCCATTTAATATACTTTTCGAACGCCCTTTTTAGCTCATCGTTAGCCAGCACAATAGGCCGCTCTGCGCCGTCACGAGTTATGGTGTCAGGAAGTACCGCAAACTCGTGAAATGAGCCGTCAGGTGCCCCCTGTGTCAGGATTGTTGTCACCCCTTAAAATCATCCAATAATTAAATAGAGGGGGCGGTCAATGAGAGCTCAA
>NZ_JBEOPO010000075.1:0-6744 GCF_040310145.1 Shewanella sp. S1-49-MNA-CIBAN-0167
CCGTATGCAGTGAAAGTTGCACGTACGGTTCTTAGGAGGGCGGCACTTGGTAACAGGTGTCGCCTATCCGACCATTATGTGTTTCAAGCCATGCCTTACATTATGGCTAGCAACTCACTATGCTACACATTACCTAATGTATTTTTTAGTCGAGAAACGGTAAATGAGTAAAAAAAAGTTGTCGCCAGAAAAAGAACAGGTTCAGGGCACTCCCTCTTACACAGCAGATGATTATAAACTGGGTATTGAGCTTTCAGAAGTTCAGTACAAAGCTGCATTGAAAAGAATTGAATCTATATTCGATTCAGAGCCTGGGACTCTGGAAGGTAAAGAGCTTGAAAAGCTGATCTCATTTGTCGAAGCTTATGAAGACAAGCATTACCCCATCTGATTTGACTCATTTTTGCCCCAAAACGTGTTGGTTGGAACAACTAGGCGATCCTGAACCAGTCAACATAGCCTGACTTTTTCTAATCTATTTTGACCGTTTGACTCATCGCCCCAAAGACTGATTGCCCTATAGCTCGTCGGAGAAGATAGTGGTATAACGGATTTGCAACAAATTGAGATGATTTGGGCTTAAAAAGATGCGTAAAATTCGCTTTCTACGCATCGATAATTTTGTAATATTTAATAAAACCTATACATATCAAACTACTGCAAAATGTTAAAAAGCGATACATAAACCTCGTAAGCATAGACGCATTCTTTCTCCGACCGTATTTTGTGCATTTGCCACTAGTTTCCTGAAATTATTCTATTTACAACAAAGACTTAGCAGTGGTATCTTTGGAGTGATAATTAAGCAACCAAGAATGTAATCGTGCTGCTATTGAATAAGCAGTTAGTTGTATAAGGATATATCACCGTGAATTGGCTCGCCGCATTTAGTCGGCTTTTTTTACTTTTAGATAAAAGTGGTACACCCGCATACCATAGTGGTGGTGACTTTATTAAGGTCATTCAACAATATGACCAAGGTCAGCCAGGTTATTCTCTTTATATCAAAGAAAGAAGTAATCGAGGCCTCAGTACCTCCAGAAAAGACTTTTATTGGGATATTTTAAAAGGTTTAGATGACTCTATCCGATTAGAAGTTTTTAGAACCTTTATAGATATTATTTCCCCTCATTTTCCTACTGAAACAGATGAACTTAAATCATATTTATTTGGTTCTGGTAATCCGGTTCCACAAGCGGTGATACCTCAAGATAACTGGAATTCAGAAAAGCTAAATACACTAATAAGAAAAATAGATAATGCTATTGATCAGCATAATTATAATCATTCGATGACACTATCGTACACATGTCTAGAGGGCTTATATAAAGCTTATGTACATAAGCATTTACCGCAAAGTTCTCAGCTGAGTGAATTGATTCCTTTATCAAAAGTTGTGCGAGATGACATTACTGCAAAATTGAATGCCATTGGGCCATTTCCTCAGAATATGGTTACTAGTATATCAACGCTTACAAGTGCCATCGGAAATTCAAGAAATGGTTTTAGTGATTCACATTTTGATAATGAGTCAAATAAGTGGTTAGCAAGTTACAGCCGAGATCTAGTGAACTCAATTGGACGGTTAATCTTACATTTTCTATAAAATACAACTAACAAGGCCTTTAGCTCTCAGGCGATAATATTTACATCAGTTGGTAGATAAAAATGAAAGAAATAAAATTTAAAATTTCCTATCGTAAAGGTGATGCTAATGATGGGCGACTAGATATGTATGACGCATCTACATCGCTCCAAGGATTCGCAAAGGCTCTTTCGATTACTACACACGCAATGTTAAATGACGGTGAGATCAAGAAAAAAGGTAACAGAATTGAAGGGGCTAAGTTATATATCAACCCTTCAAGAAAAGGTAGTTTCGAGGAACTGCTGACCTTAGCTATTGAAGAAAAAGTTGCGCTGTCTATTGGTGCTAGCGTTGTAGCTAATGTGTTTTACGATCTTATAAAATGGACTTGGTCTCAAACTTTAGATAAATCATATGAGCCATCTACACCCCAAGTAAGAAAGCTACGTGATCGTGTTGAACCGTTTATTGGCGAAATGGAAGAAGCTTTAGAAATACCTTTGGAGCAAGCTCATCGTCCGATAAAACAAAATGAAGATATGACAATTTCAATCGTACGAACAAAAGTTGGCGATGTTGTAACCCTAGACCAAAACACACTTAAAAGTGTGTCGTTATCAACGGAAACTAATTTAATCACTGGCATTACAGGAAATGTTACTAGGTTTAATATTTTGTCTGGGTTTGGTCGGTTCTATGACGATAACCTTGAGAAAACCGTGTCATTTAAGCTTCAAGATTGTGTGACCTCAAATCAGAAGCAATGGTTTCCTTGGTCTATGTATCATGCTCAGAACGGCGACGGTGGTAAAATTCAACTAGAGGTTAAACGCGTCATGTCTGCTAAGGGGGCTGTTAAGCGTTATTTGGTACATAGTGTGGATGAGGTAAAGAGTTAACAAGCTAACAAGCTAATGCCCATTACGAGTTAGAGATATCAATTACTCATAGCCTATTAACATGGGTTTGTAATACCTGAGTTAATGTGGAGGACTACCTCTTTCTTAAGGACCCAAATATTTACTGGTTCACTTCTACGTTGACCACCAAATAAGCATGGCAAACGTTCTTGCACTTCAACTTAAATAGCTTTAATTTCAACTAAATAAGTATATGATTGATGACTAGCTAAATATGATTATTTGATAGGAACTGAGTATATGTCACCATTCGAAAGCTGGCTATTTGGATACGCAGCAAACAAAATAGCAGATCAAATCAGAAATGTTTTTGGTGGCAATAAACTTTTGAAGGAACTTAGAACAACCATAGAGGCATGGGCAAATGAGCTACCATACGACGCGAGCCTTGCAAGCTCAGAAGCCTTGTTTCCTGATGTGTTACAACTTGATGGCACATCTTCCATACCTGCACTGAGTGTTCTTCGTAATAAGTTGCAGAGAACGACAATTCCTGAAAGACAAGATTGGCATAATGCTCTAATGGAGCAGTGGGAACAAGTAAGGGGGAACATCAACTTACCTCAACCCTTTTTCACCATTTCCGAAGCTGAAGCTTCACAGCTAATCTCTCAGCTCTCAGACCGTCTCGTTACAACTTGCTCTGGTCAACAAGAATATTTCAATAACACTGTTGTGACATTGCTAAGAGACATGTCCGTTAGATCCCAAGGTATAGCTCCCGACCAGTTGGAATTAGCGTCCGAAAGCTTACTGCATGATATTCGAAACAGAGAATTGGAGCAGGCTAGCAAAAAAATCACGGTGTTAAAAAGCCTTGGTTCACTGACTAACGACAGTGCAGCATTTTTAACAACACTTGAAACTAAACTAGCCATATTCAATAAGGGAAAACGGCAACAAAAAAGTACTCTGCTATCGCTTCTCCGAAATTTAAAACCTGAGACTTATGCCTATGATCTTGTTATTTCAATTCTAATTCATCTGGAAGCAGAACAAAGCCCAACTACCGCTAGACAGTTTTATCTCGACGCGAACCACTGCAACCTTAATGTGCAGGAAAGCTTTTATGAGACGCTCGCCACAATCGAAGAAATCAGCTCAGCATTTGAAAGTAGTAAAAAGCACTACCTTACAGAACAAGAACTGACTGGAATGGTGAGGGGTGCATACAGACAAAAGGATTATCAACTGGCTTTGCAAATAGCATCGCTCCTGAACGAACAATACCCTTCGCAGAATTCGCTAGTTTTAGTCAACTTAGTTGATAGTTGTAGAATTTTGACTCAATTCAACGGTATTCATTTTATCTGGTTAGATGAACCAGATAAAGAGAGAGTGATGAGTATAGTGAAATACCTAACTTCAGCAATGTTACCGAATAGCAATGAGGTGGATAAAAGACATCTCGCCATACTAATGCACCTTTTACAGCTAACCAGTAACTGTGTTAACCAGTTACTGGTTATGACAAAAGAACATCTTTCTTTGTTAGAGGAAATATCCCCAGAGTTTCACGGGTTAATCAGTGCCGATCTTGAATATGAAAAAAATCACATAGTCGGTGAAGTTTTTCTACCTGCCGAGAATAAGCTAGATGAAACGAAGTGCTACAAGCTTATCCAGGCCTTATCTTCGGGCAAGATAATGTTGCGAGAAGTAAGTGTTTGGTTTGAGCGTGGTGGGCTAATTCGAACTAGTAAAGACTATTTGGACGAGTATTTTGAGCTTTACTTTCGGACGAAACTCTGTGACCCGAAGGACAGGATGCTAACTGAACAAATTCGACAAGATGTATTGACATTTCTCGAAGAAAATAATGAAGAATACCGACAAATAAATCCTTTTATTCTCTTTGAACTTAGTGAAGCGTTGCAATTGTTAAGCCTTCCTGTTAGTGCTGCAAAGATTATCGAACCTTTACTCCCACCTAAACCTTGGTTGTCACCAATTTATATTTCCTACCTCAACGCTCTAATGGCTAGTGAAAAGTATCAAGATCTAAAATTCCGCTTAGATGCAATTCATGATGCTAGTAAACCTTTAGAGTTGTGGCACATGCAAGCATGTCTGAATCAGAGGATTGGTAATCTGAGTGATGCTCTGACCGCAGCTAAACGGGCCTTAGAGCTGGACTCAACGTTTGCCTACTCATGGTTCTTGCGACTGGCTATTGCCCGTGCTTTAGGTGTCTCACTGGCTGAGCGGAAACAAATTGTTTTTGGTATCCCTGAAGCGGTTTTTCGGCAATATGGAATAGAAAAGCAATTGTTAGTTGATGAGATTGCTATGTTTATCAATCCTTATCTAGCCGAAAGAATTATGGTGGACTGGTTTGTACAGAGTCCCATTGAAGTGGCAATCCCGTTGACGTCTTTACATTTCAATGCAATTCAGTTGCAGCATAACCAAACGGAGACTAATCCATTTACACCAGAGTTATGTGGTGATGGTGTTGTTTATACGGATGGTTTTAATGAACAGAAAAGGTTGCTCGTTAACACGGATTCGCCGAGTAAATACCCAGATCTTTTAAGTACTCAATCTGGCTTAGGTCTGGTTTTGAAAGACCTACAAGTCGGAGAGTCGGTAGAATATCAGCAGTTTGAATACACACTCTTAGGTCGCATGGGTCCTTATACTGCCGCTTTCCAGCTTGCTCTCGATATCCGTATTAAAAACAACGATGGCACAGATCCTATTTGGCCAATCAAGATGCCAGAGAATCCAGCTGAAATTTTAGCGACTTTAGAAAGGTTTACTCAACGGTTTGATAAGCACAAACCCAGTGAAGACGTATTGAGTAGTTCTAAAATCCCTTTGATGATGAAAGGCCATCGCTTACACTCAAGCGATCCAGTTAAAGGGGCTTTGGCTGCGCTTACAAATCCAACCATTTGTGAGAATACTGGTTTGTTTAATCAAGGTGTTGAAGTTAATAAAGTTATCATAGATATCTATACAGCTGTTTATTTTGCCTTAATAGGTGTAGGTGAGGTCTTTGCGGCATCTGAAATCGAATTTGTTCTGACTCAGGAATCCAAAGCAACATTAAAAGGTTGGCTTCATCAGCACTCACGCGAAGATTATTTGACATTAAACTTCAATTCAGTTGGTGGGAAACTGTGTAGCTCGGAGGATCTGAAGAGAGATGCTGGAGTTTTTATATCGAACCTAGAACAAGTCTTGGAGGCGTGCAGCACTGAACACCTAGCTGTTGCAGACACACCAGAGACTCTTGTCAGTATTAAAGATGCTTTTGATTTTTCTGTTTATACAACTTTACAAATGTCCATTGGAAATAATATTCCATTACTGAGCGTAGACCAACATGTAAGTGGCTTGGCATCGGCGTTGGGTACGAATGCCTGCAACATGTACAAAGTTACAATGTCTCTCATCAATGCTATTTCGAAAACGAAGCGTAAGCAGACAATAGTACTTAATCTATTCGCGGGGACGCCTTGTCCAATTCTGTATGATGATGTTGCTTGGTTATGTCTGTCAAATAGTCAGGATGATATTAAGTTGGTGGCAAAATTTTTAAGAAAGTACGGTGTGAAAGGGCACATAAGAGAATCTAATCAAACACTAAAGTTTATTACTGATATTGCTGGAATAGTTACCGCTCGAGAGTTTGAGGGGGGACACTTATTTGGAGGTAGTTTCGTATCGAATGGAACAAACCTCAGATACACAGATCACGTATTTTACCATTGCTGCCAAATAGCTATTCAAGAACTAGATGGGAAAACAGCAGAACATAGACTTGCGCTATTTTGTGTTTATTTAATCAGGAAATATGCGAGATCTCGTTATCACCACAAACAATCAGAGCGTTATGCTTCCAGAATCACGCAACTGATGAGGGGATTTGCACAAGGCCACTTTCTAGACGAAGTAGAGCTGATTAATGCTTTTAAAGATATATGCCAAGTCGCTCAGTAGTAGGCTAGCTTGGAGTAAGTGAATTGAATAATGCACAGGTACACATAAAAACCATACATAATTCAGTATGATTCGCTCTAGATTGCAGGTCTTCACTGTACTTACTGAAACACCATACTGCATTATAGGAGTCAATAGGGTCATGTCTGGCCTTTGGCCATACATCTACTAATCCATACCCTCTGAACTAGACCTAAATTTCTAACTCACTTCTGTCCGTGCGACCTGAAGTCGTATGAAGCGCTGTTCACCGCGAAGAGTGAACCATCTGTATCACCAGATGACCCT
>NZ_JBEOPO010000076.1:0-5697 GCF_040310145.1 Shewanella sp. S1-49-MNA-CIBAN-0167
TTTTGGAGGGAGCAATATTTCGCATGTTTAAAAAAGTCGATGTCGAAGTGTTTCCTGAAGTGATTGGTAGCCTAACCCTTCAGGGTAAACCTCTAGCCGATATTAAGCTAAAAAGAGGTTACCAATACTCTGGTGTTATGGAAGAAAAAAAATGGGACTACACCACTACTGACGATGAAGGCAAATTTAGCTTTCCTGAAATTATTCACAGAACAAGTCACCCTAATAAACCATTTGCTGGAACTCGTATATCTCAAACGATTAAAGTCGATGAAAATGAAGAGTCAGACATCATTAAAGCAGCTAAAGATGAGTATTCTGAAGTAATACTTTGGGGATCCATATCTTCAGGCGAGAAACATATATCTTATTTAGCTGAACGATTAGCACGATTAGATTGTGACCTAGCTAATGAAGCCATTAGGAATGAAATCATTGATGAAGCGTTTCCTAGTGGTGTAGTGCGCTATCAAGTATTGAGCATTTGTCGCTGGCCTGATCTGGAAAAATTAGAAATCGAGAAACGGAAAAAATTTGATTAATAAGGGCGTTAAATAATTCATCCGTATATATTCTAATAATCCCCCTGTGTCAGGATCTGTCTCTTGATCACATCTCCTGTTGTTGCGCTTGCATAAATCGAGCACCTTCTAGCAGTTGGCTCAGTGAAAACCAACCTTTCCATAGAGCTTCCCAACCAACAACACCAGTTTGCTTACTGTCGTGCCATCCGCCTAATTTGGCAAGTGCATAATAAGCCCAATGTAATGAAGGTGTTGTGTTAGGTGCTTTTTTGGTTTCAGTCTTTGACCACAACAACTTCCATTCAAGAAGATTGAAAAATTTGTCGCAACCAATTGATTTTGCATTATCTTTATCGACAACAAGCTCGCGTAACTGGAGAAGTCTCACTGCAATAAATGCTGTTATTACAATGATCTTTTCTAGGTTATTTCGCGTTTGCATGCGAAACGACTCAACTTGAGTGCCCGCTGACTTCCACGCTTTATGGAACTCTTCAACTCGCCATCTTAGTTCATAAAATCTAACTATCCTTAGTGCATCAGAAGCACTATTTATTGGTTCGCCTGTATACAATTTCCACGACAATGGACTTGCTCCACTTGGTGGTTCAATCTCGTTGCAACTTATCACTGTTAAATTCATACCACCAAGTTTCTTGTGTTTTTTAGGCGGATAAATAGTAATGTAAGCATAACGTACGGCTACTTTTGCAATGCGTGCTTTTCGGCCTCCTTTTTGCTTTATCTTAACCGAATATGAAGCTTCACTAGATTGATTTTCAATGTAGGGACTTAGTTTATCGCCGTCTGTATTCACAACCCGCTCATGCTTGGCTCTCACTACAAACCGTTGATTATTTGTTGTTTTATAATCAATATACTCAAACATATCAGATTCTCGATCACAAACGCTTATGATATTATCCATCACATCTGCAAATCGGGTACTCATTTCTTCCGACGAGCGTTGCCATTTATAACTTTCTTTCGTTTCGTACTTGCGGCGTTTTCTGTCGTTAGCAGTACCAAAGTTTTCATCTTTTCTGCACCAACGATGCTGCGCACCCAAGCCAATAGTATGCTCTGTTTCTGCATCGACCATAAGGACAGTGTGCGCTAACATCCCTTTAGAAGAGCTTTGTTTATATGCGCCAGTATGTCCGAGCTCTTTAGTCACATTGTGTCGGTAACACAATGTTGATGTATCTTCTAGCGCAAGGATTGTATTTGACAGTGTTAGTGCAGGTAACAGCGATTTCAAACCGGCGGTAGCGATGTTATCAGCGTCAACTTTATCATTACGAAGAAAGCGATATGCGCCTTCAATAGAGGCCTGTGAGCCAGACGCGTTCACAATAGAACTTCCTATGTTACTCGCCATTTGATGACTTATTTTTATCAGGCGTTTAGTGCGCCGTACATCACCTAATTCAGCATGTTTAAACAAATGACTAGCCCATTCTTCAGTGTCTTTTATCAGCATCATAATTAAATTCAATCGGTGTTTTCGTTATAACTGATCTGATCGACTGATATAAATAAAGTTCAATTGAAGCCTAATTTATTTGTGTATAAGAGTCAGGTGTCAGGATAGTTGTCGCCTCTACTTTTTTAGTTAGAGGAGATTAAAATGAAGAGAAAATTCACTACATCATTTAAGATACAAGCAGTCGAAAAGGCGCTTAGTCGAAATGAGAATTCAACATTAACTGAGATAGCTAATTCACTGGGTATTGGCGCTTCAACACTCAGCAAGTGGATTGTAAAAGCGAGTAACCAAAAATTTGAAACAGCTTCACATGATGATATAACAAGTATGAGTAATGATAAACGGCCACAAGATTGGACATTAAAAGAACGGTTTAACATGGTCGTTGTGTGTGCCTCTTTGAGCGACGACGCATTAAACACTCACTGTCGCTCGCAGGGGATTTACCCTCATCATGTGAAGCAGTGGAAGCTTGATTTCCTTAATGACAAGACTCACAAGCCGAAAACGGTTGCCCCATCAGAAATAAAAATCTTGAAGCATGAAAATAAATCATTAAAAAAAGAGCTTAATCGTAAAGACAAAGCATTAGCTGAAACAGCTGCATTATTGGTGCTCAAAAAAAAAGTCCACGAGATTTGGGGAAACGACGAGGACAATTAACCACCTGTTCAGAACGGCTGCGTATCTTGAGCCTTGTTAGAGAAGCTAGCGATGCAGGTGCTAGGCAAAAGATGGCCTGTGAAATAATTGGAATTAGCGCCAAAACACTACAACGATGGTTACAGACAAACAATGACAAAGATGGGCGAATAGAGGCAATACATGCACCTCAAAACAAGTTGACATCAATCGAGCAACAACGAATATTAAAAGTGGTCAATGAGCCTGAATTTGCCCATTTACCACCAAGTCAAATTGTACCGATACTTGCTGATAAAGGGATATATATAGGATCTGAATCGAGTATTTACAGAATATTAAAGAATAAAAAGCAGCTTCAGCATCGTTTAAAAAGCAAGCCTGCAAGAACGGTAATTAAGCCAAAGGCATTAACTGCAACCGGCCCCAATCAGGTGTATACATGGGATATCACCTATTTACCGACAAGTGTTAAGGGGAGCTTTTTTTACTTATATTTAGTGCTTGATATTTTTAGCCGTAAAATTGTTGGCTGGCAAGTACATTGCGATGAGCTTAGTGCTCTGGCGGCCGATTTGATGACCGATATTTGCTTGCGCGAGAAGGTAAAACCTCATCAAGTCACGCTACACTCTGATAATGGCAGCCCAATGAAAGGAGCAACTATGTTGGCAACGCTACAAGAATTAGGCGTAATGCCTTCATTTAGCCGCCCATCAGTAAGCAATGACAACCCCTATTCGGAGTCAATATTTAGGACATTAAAGTATCGACCAGAATACCCAGAAAAAGCATTTGAAGATCTTGATGCTGCACGCGAATGGGTGTTCGGGTTTACTAAATGGTATAACGATGAACATCGGCACAGTGGTATTAAATTTGTGACACCATCGAAGCGTCATCAAGGGCTTGATGACGCTATTTTATTAAATCGAGTGGCGGTTTATAAGAGAGCAAAAGCAGAAAAGCCGAGTCGTTGGTCGGGTGAAATTAAGAATTGGGATCTGATTAAAGAGGTTAATCTTAACCCAGAGAAATCTAAGGTTGAAATAAAAGAGGGCAAGGTGGCATAAAATCAAATACCAGGCGACAACTCCCTTGAAAAACACCGTAATCGACACACCCCATCTAATCATTACCCCTTAAAAAATAGTCACTTATGATAATAGATCCCCTTACTGAATCGCTCTACAATACCTAGTTAAAAATTAACCATATAAAAATTAAAGCAGGGAGTGGCTTCATCTATGGGCTACAGAGCATATATTGGAATTGTCGCATTCCTGTCTATCATCTTCGCTGTTAGTTGCTTCTCGGAGGAATCAATGTTTAGCATGTTTAAAAAAGTCGATGTCGAGGTGTTTCCTGAGGTGGTGGGCAGTTTAGCTCATGACAGCAAGCCTTTAGCCGGTATTAAGCTAAAAAGAGGGTATAAATACTCTGGTGTGATGGAAGACATAGAGTGGGATTACACCACTACTGACGATGAAGGCAAATTTAGCTTTCCTGAAATCATTTATAGAACAAATCACCCTAATAAACCTTTTGCTGAAACGCGCGTTGCGCAAGCAATTAAAGTCGCAGAGGGAGACTATACAGACACTTTTTTGTGGTCAACAGTGACTAGAGGCGAGAAACACATATCTTATCTAGTCGAGCGATTAGCACAATTAGATTGTGACCTAGCTAATGAAGCCATTAGTCAAGAAATCATTGATGAAGAGTTCCCCAGCGGAGTTGTGCGATATCAGGTATTCAGTATTTGTAGCTGGCCTGAGCTGGAAAAATTAGAAATCGAGAAGCAAAAAAAATTCGGTGAATAGCAATAATAGTTAACAAGGAATGTTTATGACTCAATTAACCCCCAAATTAGCCTCCGAGCTGGCAGCTAAAGTGTACGATGTAATCGATTTAGACTTGGCACCCAACTTTGCTAATCCATACATTAAAAAACACTTTACATTCAACAATGTCGGTATAGGCAAAACTGGCGGGTTTATTTTCAATCGCCAGTCAGGTTTTGCGGCTATGGGGTTAGGCAAAGGACAATACCAAGGTGATGCTATCATAGCGATCCGCGGTACTGAATTTAGCTCTGCTGCGGACTGGTCTACTAATGCTCAAATTGGTTTAAGTGTCGGTGATGGCAGCCAAATAGTGCACGCTGGTTTTAATAATGCTTTTACTTCATTAAGACCGCAATTTGCGACTTTTTTAGATAAGTGGCGTACTTCAAATCCCGGTAAAGCAATTCATTTTGTCGGCCACAGTTTAGGTGGTGCAATAGCTTCACTCGCTGCGGACTGGGCATCTGTTAATAACTACGCTTCAAATATTAATTTATACACTTTTGGTTCTCCAAGAGTTGGACAACAAGGTTTTGCCACGGCTAACACTCATAGACTTAATCAAATTTACCGCTGCACCCACGGCGCAGATGTAGTGCCTAAAGTGCCTTTATGGCCTTTTATTCATGCGCCTTATCAAGGCGTTGAATATCGCTTAGATAACAGCCAAGGTTTGAGGGTTAGTGCTCATGGTATGGATCCTAAAGCTGGGGCCGAACCAGGTTATTTAGTCTCTGCAAACACTGAGCATTGGGGCCATTTACATGTTAAAGCTAGCGAATATTTAAAACCGGTAAAATTACGTTATGAAAACCGCAATCAAGCAAGCTATTCAGACCAGTGGAGTGACAAACTCAGCGCAGCATTAATTACGGTCTTAAAAGAGGCTGGATATTATGGCGCAATTGTAGCACAAGCAACGGCATCTTACGGTTTGACATTCTATGACCTTGTCGCCAAAACCCTTGAAAAAATTGCTGCTGCAGCAAGTTCTTTCGCCGACGATGTCAGAGGCCTACTCGGTCATATGTTGTCTTTTGCAGGAGCAGTCGTAACAACCGTAGTTGACTTAACTTTTGCCACTATACGAGCCATTTTCAATAAAATGCTTTCACGCTTATATACCCGTGATCATTGAAAATGCTTGATTTTGTCCCAAATGGGATCATCATAGCCCCATGAAACAAATTACACT
>NZ_JBEOPO010000077.1:0-5444 GCF_040310145.1 Shewanella sp. S1-49-MNA-CIBAN-0167
AGCGATCCTAGCAGTGACGAAGTCACGCCCTAGCAGCGTAGCGATCCTAGCAGTGACGAAGTCACGCCCTAGCAGCGCAGCGATCCTAGCAGGACGTAGTCACGCTCTAGCAGCGTAGCGGCCTAGCAGGACGAAGTCCGCCCTAGCACCTAGTAGCGCAGCGACACTAGTTACTGATCCACACTGTTTGATAGGGTTGCAGTTGCATGGGTTGGGTGATGTCTTCAATCTGTTGGCCAGTTAATAGATCTATCCAGTAGTCGGCAATAGTAAGATTAAGTTCATTAATGGGTAGCGTGGTGACTTGATCAGATACGTTACTGACGCAGAAGATGCTCTGTTTACGGTTACGACTTTGACGCCAGAAGCCAAATAATTGTAAGCCTAAGTGCAAGGTGAACTGGGTGGCATTGGGATGAAAAGCACTTTGCTGGGTGCGAATATTAATTAAATGAGTCAGCGCGGTTAACACTTGGCTATGGTCGCTGTTGGTATCACTTAGCTGCTCAGTTAATTGATTGAGATCCCAACGATGACGGTTAATAGCACGATTATGTGACGTGTTTGCCAGCTTTTCATAGTCGTTGCGGGTTCCCAATAAACTATGAATATAAATACCTGGAATACCTTCTAGCGCTAACATAATGGTATGGGCACACACAAAACGTTGCATGCCCCAAGCGTCTTTGCCTTTAGTGGTACCTTGCAGCGCATCAAACAGGGCTATGTTCATTTCGTATGGCTTTTGCTGACCATCTTCTGTGGTTCGTGATGATATTTGGCCACCGAATTGTTGCATGGTGTCGACGAGTGTATCTATCTCATCGTCGTCGAGTAACCCCTCTGCTGGGCGAAGGCCGATGCCATCGTGGGAGGCAATAAAATTAAAGTAGGTTGTGCCATCTTGTGCGGGCGGCATGCTCATAAGCCAACGCTTTAAGTACAAGCAACTACCGGTAATAAGGCTGTTGATCAACAATGGTGGCAGTGAAAAGTTATAAATGCTGTGGGCTTCGTTAGCATTACCAAAATAGGTCAAGTTTTGAGGGTTAGGGATATTGGTTTCGGTAATAATAATGGCGTCTTGTTGGGCGTGCTCGATTAATGTACGCAACAAACGGACTATTTCATGGGTTTGCGGTAAGTTAATTGATTTACTGCCCACTATTTTCCATAAAAAAGCCACCGCATCAAGCCGAAAAATGCTGATCCCAGCATCTAAGTATTGACGAATTATTCGCACAAACTCAATTAACACTTGTGGATTACGAAAATCAAAATCAACTTGGTCGTGGCTAAACGTACACCATACATGTTGAGTGCCGTTAGGTGTCTCAGTTGGCCTGAGTAGGGCTGAGGTTCTGGGCCGAACCACCGCGCTTAAATCATCCTCCGGATCGGCGGTAAAGAAGTAGTCATGACCCACGCCCTCACCTTTACAAAAATGTTCGAACCATAAACTGCGGCTGGAACAATGATTGATGACTAAATCTGACATTAATCGTCGCTTGCTGGCAATGGCACTAATGTCTGCCCACGAGCCTAGACCTTCGTTAATGCTTGAGTAGTCGATAACGGAAAAACCATCGTCTGAGCTGTAGGGAAAAAACGGTAATATATGCACCGCATTGATGCAACTTAAGTAGCTGTCGATAAATTGCGCCAAGGTTGTGAGTGGACGCTCACCTTGTTGGAGCACACTGTCAGCATAAGTGATCATAATGATGTCTTTTTCGGACCAATGATTAACAAAAGGTGCTGGTACTTGGCAATACTCAGTTATGCGCATGATGTCGATGAGTTGAACCGCCAACTCTGAGGTGCTCATGTCGAGTTCGATATCATTGTAAATAAAGCTAAGTTGTTGCTGCAGCTTTTGCTGTAATACTTCCATTACTGACATAAGGTGTCCTTGTTGTTCGAGGTTCGAGGTTCCAGCCTCGACTTATGGTGATAAAACGTCATTAAACAGCCGTTTTCCCTATCACCCGCCCCGCCATCTTCGATACGTTTGGTTGCATTGACTTACAATAGGCCAGATCTTGATGCAGCTATTTACACTGCTATTAATTCGACGATTAACCCGGCTATTTTCCTAACGATTAACTCGATGATTAACCCGGCTATTAACTCGACGATTACCCCCAACGATTAATCCGACTATTATTATCCCAACGGTTAACTCAACGATTAACTCGACGATTAACCCCAACGATTATCCCGGCTATTATTATCCCAACGATTAAGTCGTGATCCGGTTAACTAAACTCGGCGTGATCGGCTTCAACGGCGGCTTTTAGTTGCTCAAGTACATCTGGCATGGCACTGACTACTCGGCTCCATGTTGGCATAAAGGGGGTTTCCATTGGGTTATCTAAAAAGCGCTGCCCTGCCGTTACAATATTTTGGGCAAACATTTCAACGGCTTTTTCTTCTAAATGAATATCCGTGGTTAAGCCGTTCATTATCGCATCGTTATGATAGGTTTCGACATAATCTAGGGCGATACGGTAATAAGTCGCCTTAAGGGTTCGGAACGATTCGGTGCTAAAAGTATTGCCTTGAGTGGCTAGTTTACGAAAGAAGGCTTTGGTGATATCAATCGACATTTTAGACAGACCCTCTTCTTCGTTATCTAATGATAGGTCTTGATGTTTATGATCGTAATTGTCGGCGATATCGACCTGACAAATACGATTATGGGCATAATTGCGCTGCATTTCTGATAACACACCAATTTCTAATCCCCAGTCACTTGGGATCCGTAGGTCGTTGAGTACATCGCGTCTAAATGAAAACTCGCCCGCTAATGGATAACGAAAACTGTCCATGTAGTCTAAATATTCGTTATAACCGACCACTTTTTTAAGCGCTTTAATCAACGGAGTGACTAACAGCCGTGACACTCGGCCATTAATTTGCCCATTGGAAATACGCGCATAATAGCCTTTACTAAACTCGTAATTAAACTTCGGGTTGGCCACAGGATAAAGTAAACGTGCCAGCAATGACTTTTCATAGGTGACAATATCGCAGTCGTGCAAGGCAACCGATTCGGTTTTTCCAGAGGCCAGAATATAGCCCATGCAATACCAAACATTACGGCCTTTACCCAATTCTTGAGGCGCTAAACCTAAGGCTTGCAGTTTTGCATCCAATGCTTGTAAACGTGGGCCGTCATTCCACAAAATACGGTGATGTTGGGGTAAATCGCCAAAAAAGCGCAGTGCATGTTTATATTGCTTGAGATCGGCTCGGTCTAATCCAATCACAATTTCGTTTAAGTATGGTACCTCTTTCAATTTACTAACAATATCTTTAAGCGCGTCACCTTCTAACTCAGAATAAAGAGAGGGCAGTATTAATCCTAATGGACGTGTTTTTGAAAACTTAATTAACTCTGTTTCAAGCTCTTCATGGGTACGTCGGGTTAAATTGTGCATTGTGGTGACAATGCCATTTTGATAAAAATCGGCCATATTACGCCCCTCCAAATGTTAGTTGGTTTTTCTGTGATTCAACCGATGACGACAATAGCGTTTGGGTTATACATTCAGCCCACCCTTTAGGACCGTATAGACTGCTTTTAATACTTTGTTTTTTTGTCGTTAAGGTAGGAAAGTCATGAACAGGTGACTTAATTTGTATGGCAATATCGGCAGCTTCGAGCATGGCCGTGTCATTACCACTGTCACCCAGTGCAATGGTAATAACAGGTGCGTGATATTGCTTGGCATACACATCGGCTAACCATTTCATGGCCTTGCCTTTATCGGTATCACCGCCAACATGTAGAAATCGTCCGCCCTGGAGCATTTGAGCACCAACACCTGTCATCAACGCTATAAAGGCTTGTTTACTGGCTTCATCACCCTGCCAAAGTAGTGGTTCGCCGTAGTGCCTGATTAATGCCAGCTTGGCATTGTCTGGTGACAGATCGGTGACTTCACATAACGCTTCAACCGACAACGTTGAAAAACCAATAAAGTCATCGTCAAAGGCTGGTGCATGCTCTGTTAACAATTCGAGCCAATATGTTCGCGGCTGACAAAACTCTTTTACCCAATAATATCCTTGGGTAAACGTATCTTGTGGCTGTTGGTCAAAGTAACCAATAGGGATATAAATTACCGCACCATTTTCTGAAATAAACGGTGAATTAAAACCAATGGTTTGTTGGAGCTTTTCCATTTCGGCAAAGGTTTTACTGGTATTGGCAATAATAGGAATATGCCGTTCATTTAATGCTTCAATCACGTCTATTGCATGACTAAAGCTATAGTCATAATGGTCAAGTAAAGTGCCATCTATGTCAGTAAAGATAAGTGGTCGTGTTGTCATATCATCTCCCTTTTAACCAATGAACGCTTCGCTAAAGCCAGGAACTAGAGCGCTGCGCTGCTAGGACGCTTCGCGGCTAGATTCTATAAAAACTAAAGCAACAGCCTAGAGCGCTGCGCTGCTAGGACGCTACGCGGCTAGATTCTATACAATCAACAGCCTAGTCGCGTAGCGGCCTAGGATCTCGATGCCTAGAGCGCTGCTAGGACGCTTCGCGGCTAGACTCTATAAAAACTAAAGCATAGTAGCGAAGCGGCCTAGAATCTAGTCACTCAATCTTAGCTACAGCCGAGAACGCTACGCTGCTAGGACGCTTCGCGGCTAGAGGCTATAAAATCAACAGCCTAGTCGCGCAGCGACTTAATCTTAGCAGCGAAGCTGTCCCTAGAAGCGCAGCGCTCTATCCGCGTAGCGACCTAGCAGGACGAAGTCCGCCCTAGTAACTAAGCGACCTCACACTTATTCGATTTAGTTATTGATTTAGTTATGGATTGATTCAGGATATGTGCCAAGCATAATGACTTTGCACCTTAATGGCACAAATAGACTTTAGCCTTTGATATATATAACGTATTTAAAACACGTCAAGTGATGATATGAAAAGTAGTGCGGAGAATAAGCCTGATAATTGTGCAACAAAGACAAACGGTTGCACCATGTTGGTGCGAATTAAGCGGTAGCGAGCAAAAAAACCTAGAGCGGTAGCGAGCCAAAAGCCTAGAGCGGTAGCGAGCGAAAAAAGCCTAGAACGCTGCGCTGCTAAGACGCTACGCGGCTAGATTCTATAAAATCAACAGCCTAGCCGCGTAGCGGCTCAATCTTAGCAGCGAAGCTGTCCCTAGCAGGACGAAGTCCGCTCTAGAAGCGCAGCGCACTATCCGCGTATCCGCGTAGCGGCCTAGGATCTTAGCAGCGAAGCTGTCCCTAGCAGGACGAAGTCCGCTCTATAAGCGCAGCGCACTATCCGCGTAGCGGCCTAGAATTTTAGCAGCGAAGCTGTCCCTAGCAGGACGAAGTCCGCTCTAGAAGCGCAGCGCACTATCCGCGTAGCGGCCTAGAATTTTAGCAGCGAAGCTGTCCCTAGCAGGACGAAGTCCGCTCTA
>NZ_JBEOPO010000078.1:0-4093 GCF_040310145.1 Shewanella sp. S1-49-MNA-CIBAN-0167
GTATTTGTTTTTGGCGAAGTGAATTATACGAGATTACCTTCTTCGCACAAAATTCAAACAAAGATCAACAGCCCCTAATGACATAAATGCTAATAGCACCAAATACCAATAAAAAAAGCCCATCAAATACATGATGGGCCAATCCTTGTTTTGGGGGACGGAATAGGGTGGTGTTGTATTAATCTGCAGGACGTAATTGATTAAATTCAGAACCGGCAAAGTATCCTGGCCAATCTTGATTATTACCTAGCTCAGCTGCGGCTTGGTAATACACGCCTAAATCTTGTAATGATCCGGATAAGTCCCATTCAGGACGATAATCGTCGCAGACGTTATGATAGCAGCCTTTCATTTTCACCAGCATTGCAGTTTTGTATTGTGCTGTTGCTTCATCAAGCGGTTCGTTACCCCCACCGGCAAATACTGCCGGTACACCTAATTTGGCAAAACTGAAGTGGTCTGAACGGAAAAATCCGCCTGATGCTGGGTTAAGTTCGCCCTTGCTAATCCGATCCTGTTTAGCTGCAGCGCGGTCTAAATAGTTTTCTAACTCAGACTGACCTTTGCCAACTATGGTGTAGTCTTTGGTTTTGCCATACACATTGGTGCTGTCTAGGTTAAAAACAGCGACCGTTTTATCAATGGGATAAATAGGATTAGCAGCATAGTAACGTGAGCCTAATAAGCCTTGTTCTTCACCCGTAGTGGCAATAAAGGTTAATGAGCGGGCTAAGCCATGACCTTGTTCGGCTTGCTGCGCAAACTGGCGGGCAATTTCTAAAATACCCGCAGTGCCAGAGGAATTATCTAATGCGCCATTATAAATTTGGTCACCGTCTTTGGTGTCATCTTTACCGAGATGATCCCAGTGGGCCGTGAATAGAATATGCTGATTGGCCTGAGTGCTGCCGGCTAACGTCGCAACCACATTATAACTGTCGGCATACTCTGTTTTGTTAGCAAATTCAATGCTGGCAGTTTGGGCTAAATTGACATTGAGTGAACTGTTGGCCGCGCGATCCATTAACGATGTTAATGATAGACCGGCTTTGTCAAACAAGGCAGTTGCACTGTCTAGGGTTAACCATCCTTCAACTTGAACCCGTTGATCTTGTTCTGCTTGGCTAAGGACTAAGTCTTGTTGAGCTCCAATCCAGCTATTTTCGACTACCGACCAGGGATAGGAAGCGGGTTCAGTCTCATGGATAATGATAGCGCCCAATGCTCCTTGGCGACTGGCTTCTTCAAACTTATAAGTCCAACGGCCATAGTAAGTCATCGCCTTACCATTAAACTTCGCCCCTTGAGGATGAGCAAAGCCTGGATCATTAACTAAAATGATGGCAATTTTGCCTTTCATGTCGAGGTCTTGGTAATCATTCCAGCCGTATTCTGGTGCATTAATACCGTAACCGACGAACACTAATGGCGCATCTTTAATACTGACTTGGTGGTTATCATGACGACTGCCTAGCACAATATCTTGGCGATACTGCATGTCCATGCCAGCTAAATTAATTCGTTGTTGCTCGCTGGCGGTGTAGCTTACCATTGGAACTGGTTGCAGAAAACTGCCGTTATAGGCGCCTTTAAGCCCCATTTGAGTGAAGGCAGCGGATAAATATTCTAGGGTAAGTTTTTCACCTTGGGTGGTGGGCGCCCGACCTTCAAACTTATCAGACGATAATGTTTCGATGTCGGTTCTAAAGCGTTGTTCATTAAACGTCACAGCAGTGACTTTAGCTGGGGCAATTTGTTCGGTCGAAGCGTGTTTAGCATCGTCACTATTGCATGCTGTCAGCAAGGCAATGGCGCAAAAAGGCAACAATCGTTTCATGCTATGTCCTGTTATTATTATTTATTGTTATTTCAGACAAGCATAATGGGGCAAGCCAGTGCCTGAAAACAAGGTCGCTGGCTTGGAATTGTGTTACCTAATGTAAATAGTGTCGTTGACACTTATCTTATTAACTATTTGATCTTGTTGACGTGAATCAATAGTGCTTAAGCGATATTGGACGTTTTACTCCCGCAATCATATGAGTACTATTCTATATTAAAGGGTTTACCTTGCGATAAAATAGTGTATCGCGTATCAGTATCGAGCATTAATTTAATGGCGAGACAATCAAACTGTCACTGAGTAAAGATATCGATTAAACGACATCAATATCGGCCGCGCATGCAAACACGTGATTAGGTCTAAAAGGTTCTTTGTCAATATCAATCATTTGGCTCACGCCACTGGTGACCAAAATGGTTTCAAGTCCTGCTTGAAAGCCTGCGAGAATATCGGTTTGCATGTTGTCGCCAATAATTACGGTGTTTTCAGAGTGCCCCTGAATATGATTCAAGGCTGAGCGAATAATCCACGAGCTTGGTTTACCCACATAAAATGGCATTTTACCTGTGATACGTTCAATCGCTGCGCATAACGCGCCACATGCAGGGCTAAAGTCTGCGCCATGAGTATCTGGATTGGTGGCAATAAAGCGTGCGCCGCCAGCAACAAAGCGAGATGCTTTATGGATCATGTCCCAGTTGTAAGCGCGGGTTTCACCGACAATAACAAAATCTGGGTTAATATCGGTTATGGTGAAACCTGCGTTGTACAACTCATGGGTAAGTGCACCTTCGCCAATCACAAAGGCTTTATTGCCGGTTTGGTGTTTAAGAAAGTCGGCAGTGGCCATAGCTGAAGTGTAAAAGCAACTTTCTGGCACATTAATGCCTGCCGCGCCGAGACGGTTTTGTAAGTCTTTACCGGTTTGGACCGGATAATTGGTGAGGATGACCAGCGGGTTGCCTTGTTCAAGCACACGGTGAATAAACTTGTCACTTCCGGGAATGAGCTTGTTGTCGTGCAGTAATACACCATCAATGTCGCAAATAATATTTTTCATTCAATGATTTCTTCCTTCAAATACAACCTCTGTATATCTAATGCTCATTCAGGTGAGAAAACAATGATTAAATCCAAAAAAGGGCTGTTTAGAGTTTGATTTAACACCTTGTGAGCTTTTTGTTGCCGATAGATTGCCGCTTAGCGTTTATTCGGTCATCGTGTTAACCGAGTCCACGGGTTGTTTAACGCTATGGCCTACGGCCACTAACGTTGTGGCGGCATGGTCAACGCTGTTCCTTACATCATAATGATATTTCCCATATCCATATGGGTCAGATGCTAATGAACAATCTGTACCGCGGAAGCTAGCCTGACTCTGATAGGTAGGATGCCTTGAAGCACATGGTCAATGATTTTCCCGACATCATAATGACATTACCAATATCCATATAGGTCGGGCGGCAGTGGTGCCAACCGAACGGTGAATGTGATACCCGCGGCGAACCAATCCGGTAGCGCAACGATCACTATTACCGTATCCGATGGCAGTTTAAGTTATACCCGTACATTTGTTGTGACAGTCAATGCGGTGAATGATACCCCAACCATTAGCAATATCAGCAACCGCAGCATCAATGAAGACAGCAATACGGGCATTATTGCCTTTACCATAGGTGATCACGAAACGGCCGCGGGTTCGTTGTCAGTGAGTCGCAGCTCAAGCAATGCGGCACTCGTTCCGACGGCCAATGTGGTATTGGGCGGAAGTGGTGCCAACCGAACTGTGAGAGTGACACCCTCGGCGAACCAATCCGGTAGCGTGACTATCAGCCTCACAGTCTCTGATGGCAGTTTAAGTTATACCCGTACATTTGTTGTGACAGTCAATGCGGTGAATGACGCCCCCACCATTAGCAATATCAGCAACCGCAGTATCAATGAAGACAGCAATACGGGTAATATTGCCTTTACCATAGGTGATCTCGAAACGGCCGCGGGTTCGTTATCAGTGAGTCGCAGCTCAAGCAATGCGGCACTCGTTCCGACGGCCAATGTAGTATTGGGCGGCAGTGGTGCCAACCGTACGGTGAATGTGACACCCGCGGCGAATCAATCCGGTAGCACGACTATCAGCCTCATTGTCTCCGATGGCAGTTTAAGTTACACCCGCACATTTGTTGTGACAGTCAATGCGGTGAATGACGCCCCCACCATTAGCAATATCAGCAACCGCAGTATCAATGAAGA
>NZ_JBEOPO010000079.1:0-3765 GCF_040310145.1 Shewanella sp. S1-49-MNA-CIBAN-0167
CATAGCAAATCTCACTTCTAGTCTTGATTTATACTATAAGAATAGGCCAAAACTGACTCAGATGCATAGGCATGTAATTCATTGTGTTTCAGTCGTTGACGGACCGTTTCCAGCGATACGCTTTCAAGTTCTGTCAGCGTAATTAATTTGTCTGCGATGAGCGCTAATGTCCAGCGAACGCGGTCATCTGGTGGCTCGCTACAAGCAATGCTGATCAATTTAGCATCTTCATTGGCTGAGAGTAATTTGGGTTGCCCTGTTCGTTTCCCTTCGGCGAGTGCAGCTTCCAGTCCGTCTTCAACGAACCGTTTTTTTGTTCGGTAAATCGTTGAGGTACTGGTATTGAGTAACTCAACGATGTCTTTATTACTGTGTTTATGTTCGTTTGCAAGCAACAGAATGTTGGCTCGTTTTAACAAGCGAGCATTGTGTATGCCTTTGCTTAGTAAAATCTTTAAGGAGTGCAGTTCTTCTTGGGTCAACTCTACAAGGTAAGTGATATTCATGGCATGATACTCTCAACCATCAAAGACGATAATTGATCACAAAGCCTTGAGAATGTCGATCCCCACAGAGAAAAACATTAACCCCGCATTTAGCGTGAAGCAAGGCCAATACCTCGCTTTTATTTATTATTACAGCAAAGTGAACGGTTATCCGCCAGCTCAGGCTGATATCCAGAAGTACTTTGGTGTTTCAGCTCCTACGGTTCATCAGACAATTTTGAAGTTAGAAACAGACGAATTGATCAGCAGAACCCCGAGAGAAAGTCGTTCTTTGAAAGTGTTAATAAAAACCGATGAGCTACCACTGGAATGGTAACTCAATCGATCAAAACTAAATTGAAACGGTACTAGATGTAACGATTTCAAACAAGGATATTACAAGTGAGATTTATATAGTTGCGGGGTTTTACATTGGCTGATATTTCAACTACAAATAAATATTCTTAATTAGTCAATCATATTGATTAATCGCTACACAGATCAAGGTTACACTGTAAATCATTGACTTTTATTTCGTTTTTTTATTATGTATGCGAAAATAATTACACGATTCAGATGGTTCTCCATCTCCATTCACATTCTAAATTCAGCTACCAAATGGCTGTATTTATTTCCGTTTTTCAATTTAATTCAACAACAGTATTAGCACTCAATATGAAGTCATATTCACTAAAGAAAAAGATATTGTTATCGGTTGTCCTCGCCCTTGCGGTTGTCATTGGACTGCTATCGTGGCACAGCTATTCCACCCAAAAAACCTTGTTACTGCAAAGTAGTGTTGATCAGGTAAACCAATCTGGTAAACAACAAGCGATGCGAATTGGAGAATGGTTGGCTGATCGCCAACGAGTCATCTCTTCTGTCGCCACTAAGGTCGAAGGTGATGCGCTCAATGCCTTGCAGCAAGCACAAATCTCCGGCGATTTTCAGCTGGCCTATTTCGGTAACAGCAATGGCGTCATGGTCGACGCAGATCCGAGCATTGATCGTACCGGCTACGATCCTAGATCCCGTCCTTGGTACCGTCAAACGCAACAAGCAGGCGGGCCAATTATGACCAAGCCTTACATGGGTGTGGCCATTAAAGTACCGATCGTCACTATGGCTCAACCGACCCGCAATGGCGTTGTCGGTGGTGATTTATCGATTGCCAGTTTAGTGGATAGCGTCAACGAAATGTCGCTGCCAGCCAACGGCTATGCCATCATGATGCATAAAGACGGTACCGTAATTGCCTATAAAGATTCAAGTAAATTGATGGGCAAAGTTACCGATATTGACGCTCAGCTAAACAGTCAATTAATCCAATCGAGCCGCCAGTCAGGTCAATTTGCTTCAGCTTATTTTGACTCTGAAGGCCGAGATAAACTGCTATGGGGTGTTGAGATCCCTAACACCGATTGGCAACTCGTTTTTGTACTCGACAAACTAACTCTAGAAGCACCACTGACCAGTTTAATGTTAACCCAATTAGGGCTGGCTATATTAGTATTAATTATCAGTGTGCTAGCGATTTCATGGTTATTAAGCCTGTTACTTGGGCCATTAAGCCGAGTGTCTCAAGCCTTATCACGCATCGCTGACGGCAATGGTGATTTAACCCAACGCATCACAGTCGACAGTCAAGATGAAGTCGGCGTGCTAGCAGACAGCTTTAACCGCTTTGTGAGCAGTCAACATCAACTGATCAGCCATATTCGTCAACTGGCGACCGAACTGAATTTAGATGCAGAGCAGAGTCTGCTCACAAACCAATCTAGTGTCGATGAACTACAACGCCAACAACAAGAAGTGGCAATGGTTGCCACTGCAGTTACCGAAATGTCGAGCGCAACTCAGGAAATTGCTACTAATGCTGAAAGTACTGCCGCGGCGGCGCAGCAATCAGCCCAAAGCAGTACTCAAGGTAAAGCTTTGGTCGATAAAACCCGCACCACCATTAATTCATTAGCATTGGAAGTTGATGAAAACACGACAGTGATGGGTGAATTAAGCGTTCATGCACAAGCAATTTCTGGCATTTTAACTACGATTCAGGGGATTGCAGAGCAAACTAACTTATTGGCATTAAATGCGGCCATTGAAGCTGCACGTGCTGGTGAGCAAGGTCGAGGTTTTGCCGTGGTTGCAGATGAAGTGCGAGTGTTATCACACCGAACTCAAGACTCTACCGCAGAGATTTATACCACTATCGAAACCTTGCAAAATACCACGAAACAAGCAGTTAACTTGATGGATAGTAGCAAGGGATTGGCGAGTAACAGTGTTGATGATGTTAACGCTGCAGCACAAGCTATCGAAGAGATCACCCAAGCGGTGAATGTGATTTCTGACATGGCGGGACAAATTGCCATCGCAGCAGAAGAGCAAACACAGGTGACGAGCGAAATAACGAAGAATACAGTCGCGATAAAAGATGTCACCGATCAGATCACCTCATCGGCTATGACCCATCTAAACCAAGCTAAAATGCTCAAAGACCGTGCAACAGATTTGAGCAAGAAAGTCGCCACCTTCATTTTGTAAGCCTGCGTTATTGGCCTAGTGCAGGCTTATTACTAAGCAAGAACATCCTGCCTAATGCCAGTTAATACCTGGATAAGTCTTTTGAGGTAAAAGTGAGTTAGCTTTGCCTCAAAGATTTACCACAATAAAACTCAATCATCATAGCCTAACGCCCCTTAGTAATCGGCTAACACGATAATTTTTATGTCCATATAATATTGCTATAGATAATGCTAGATCGGCACAGCCGACGGCTGGGCTACTATATGCCCACAGGCTTCAAACTGTTTCATATTATCGATAAAGATATGCCACAAAGAATAAGCTTTAAACGCTTAGTCATATAGCCTGTGTTTGCCAACACGGAACGCTTTGCCGCCTTTACACCCCTGATGTTGACAATATTGACTCAGGGCTTGCTATGACCCTAGCTTGCCGTAAAAAAAAGTAATCAAAATCTTTGCTTATGTTAAGCCCGTTTTCTGCGGGAATATTGAGCCGTCTATACTACTCAGGCTACGTTGACTGAGCGCACCGCGCTTGTTTTTGCTTTTTAAAAAGAAATGACCGAATTCACGTCTATGCTCTTTCGCCAAACAGAAATGTGGCGGATGGAGGGTGTTGTTAAAAATAGGAACCTAGGGCTCAAAAATTCCTTACAACGGAAAAAGGCTCATCTGTAATGGTCAAGTATTTCTGGAGAGATTTTAAGCCGCTTTTTTTAACTCATTATATTTCTGATGTGGCGTCTTAT
>NZ_JBEOPO010000080.1:0-2866 GCF_040310145.1 Shewanella sp. S1-49-MNA-CIBAN-0167
TACCTAACAGATTGTTAAATTTGGCAATCATTCACACGCCAATACATTCTTACTGAGCCAACTGCATAGGCATGTTATTTATTGACAGTCAAGCTTGAAAACAGCGCCATATCAGTCAAACATAACCTTATATCGCCATTTAAAGCCTAATAATCAACCCTGATATTGTTCAATTTTTGGCACTAAAGTGATTATAAAAAACCATAAAAACATCTAAAATTATTTATAATCAATTAGTTAATTAGCAACGAAGCTAAAAATAGTTATTTTGAATATAAAATATTCATGCATCACTGCACAATTATAAAGTTAAATTCGTATAGGGGGGGTGTTATCAGATTCGATTTCGACTAAAATAGACGTCTAGACGTATATTCAAATGCAACCAACGAGATTTTCCTATTATGGCAAAGCACTTGTTTACCTCTGAGTCTGTCTCAGAAGGTCATCCAGATAAAATCGCCGATCAGATTTCTGATGCGGTATTAGA
This sequence comes from Shewanella sp. S1-49-MNA-CIBAN-0167, assembly GCF_040310145.1. Taxonomy (NCBI): domain Bacteria; kingdom Pseudomonadati; phylum Pseudomonadota; class Gammaproteobacteria; order Alteromonadales; family Shewanellaceae; genus Shewanella; species Shewanella sp. S1-49-MNA-CIBAN-0167. Next base: position 491 of record NZ_JBEOPO010000080.1, read on the forward strand.
CGCAATACTTGAGCAAGATCCAAAAGCTCGTGTTGCGTGCGAAACATATGTTAAAACCGGTATGGTATTAGTGGGCGGCGAAGTCACCACTTCTGCTTGGGTAGATATTGAAGAAATTACCCGTAAAACCGTGCGCGAAATCGGTTACACCAATTCGGATATGGGTTTTGATGCAGATTCATGTGCTGTACTGAACGCCATTGGCAAACAGTCACCAGACATTAATCAAGGTGTTGATCGCTCAGATCCGGCTGAACAAGGCGCGGGTGACCAGGGCTTAATGTTTGGCTATGCCAGCAATGAAACCGATGTATTGATGCCTGCACCTATCACTTACGCGCACAAATTAGTTAAGCGTCAGTCTGAAGTGCGTAAAGATGGCACCCTACCTTGGTTACGCCCAGATGCGAAAAGCCAAGTAACGTTTGCCTATGACGATGGCAAAATCATCGGTATCGATGCGATTGTATTGTCAACGCAACATCGTGAAGACGTGAAACAAGCTGATTTGATTGAAGCGGTAATGGAAACCATCATCAAGCCTGTATTACCGGCACAATGGTTAAATAAAGACACTAAATACTTTATTAATCCTACCGGTCGCTTTGTAATTGGTGGACCTGTTGGTGATTGTGGTTTAACCGGACGTAAGATTATCGTAGATACTTACGGCGGAATGGCCCGTCATGGCGGCGGAGCATTCTCTGGTAAAGACCCATCTAAAGTAGATCGAAGTGCCGCTTACGCTGCACGTTATGTGGCTAAAAACATTGTTGCGGCTGGCCTTGCTGATCGCTGTGAACTTCAAGTGTCTTACGCCATTGGTGTGGCAGAGCCAACATCTATCAGTATTGAAACATTCGGTACCGGTAAAGTGTCTGAAGAAGTGTTAATCAAATTGATTCGTCAACACTTTGAGTTACGTCCATATGGCTTAACGGCAATGCTAGATTTGGCACGTCCAATCTACCAACAAACCGCTGCTTATGGTCATTTCGGTCGCGATATATTCCCTTGGGAAGCGACAGATAAAGCTGAAATCCTTCGGGCTGATGCTGGGCTATAATGAAGAAACGCATATCGTCTTAGCCTAGCGACTTTAGGCTAAGCAAAACGATATCAAAAATAAAACCGCCATTGGCGGTTTTATTTTATCTGATTTATTAGACTATTATTTGATCTCACAAATGGCTCACGTTATGTATCACCCCACTTGGCTAGACACAAAGATAACGGCAAACCACCAGCCATCTGTTGCGACTAAATCCATTGCGGTTAACCCAAGAGCAACTAATCCGACTGCGATTGAACTCACGGCTATCAAGCACTGTGCCAGTAAACTTTCTGCTATAAAAGCGTGGTCTGCACTCAAATTATTTTATCGTCAGCATATGCCTTATGCTCGATTAGCCCAAAAAGAAGCGGTTGCAGTGATTCATCACCTACACTCTTCTGGCACAGATAGCACAGACTTAAATCAGCAAACAATCGTTGCCGCAATAAGAATTAAACCGATAGGCCAATATCAATTGATAAGTGGATTATTAGTCCATCCTCACTATCGTGGCCAACAACTTTCAAGTCAGTTATTGCAATTTATCGCGCCCAAATTAACGAGTAGACATTGCTTCTTATTTGCCCACCCCTGGTTAATTGGCTTATATCAACGGCAGCACTTTATGGTGATAGACCCGAGTGCGTTTGCTAGGTTACCGGCAGAGATAATGCAGTTATATCATCGATATCACAGTGAGCAACGGCCATTAGTGATAATGCAACTCCATGACGCTGAAGTGACAGCGCCATAAATACGGGGTGATAGGCTCATTAACAATGATCAAAATGAGCCGTTTCAACACACATAAACGATACTTGCGGCATGGTCATTACTGGCACCACTTTGACACAAATTGACGCCTTATTAATCCGCTCGACTTGGGTAAACAATGTAATCGCTGCATGGTAATCATTGGTTACCCCACAAAATAACCACGTTTGTTGCCAGCACACAAAATATCCCGACGGCTGCAACTGTGGATCATCTTCATCTTGTAAATCAGCTGCAACACACTCAAACGTCTCACTCGCGTCAGTCAATACCGCAGCAATCAGCTTCATATTGTCAAACGCCGATAACCTTAAGCCAAGGTAAGGTAAAAAAAGGGTTTCAAAGTCAGTACTCATAATATTCCTAATAAATAACCTCAGCTCGGGATAGCAAACGATAATCAAACAACTCTTTGTCCTGCTATCGGTGTTGCATTGACTGACAATAGGGCCACAACTAACACGTCAATGTCCGTGCGACCTGAGGTCGTATGAAGCGCTGTTCACCGCGATAAGAGTGAACCATCTGTATCACCAGATGCCCCTAAG
>NZ_JBEOPO010000081.1:0-2692 GCF_040310145.1 Shewanella sp. S1-49-MNA-CIBAN-0167
CCCCTGTTACCGCCGTGAAAGGGCGGTGTCCTAGGCCTCTAGACGAATGGGACACAGTTGATACGTTATACTCTGTATCGAGTGAATACTCATTGGTGTCTGTAGGCTAAACATCAACGCTAAATGCTACAAAGCAACAAGGATCCGAACCCCTGTTACCGCCGACTCTTTATAAACCAAAGTGGGCGATGTCCTAAGCGCTATTTCTAGACGAATGGGACACAGTTGATACGTTAAACTCTGTATCGAGTGAATACTCATCAATGCCTGTAGGCTAAACATTAATGCTAAATGCTACAAAACAACAAGGATTCGAACCCCTGTTACCGCCGACTCTTTATAAACCAAAGTGGTCGATGTCCTAAGCGCTATTTCTAGACGAATGGGACACAGTTGATACGTTAAACTCTGTATCGAGTGAATACTCATTGGTGTCTGTAGGCTAAACACCAGTGCTAATTACCTATAATGAAGAACAAACCCAAAGGATCCGAACCCCTGTTACCGCCGACTCTTTATAAACCAAAGTGGGCGATGTCCTAATGTCTATTTCTAGACGAATGGGACACAGTTGATACGTTATACTCTGTATCGAGTGAATACTCATTAATGTCTGTAGGCTAAACATTAATGCTAATTATCTAATTAAAGATCAACAAGTAAGTGGTGGAGCTACACGGGATCGAACCGTGGACCTCTTCACTGCCAGCGAAGCGCTCTCCCAGCTGAGCTATAGCCCCTCTTACTTAATGCTTTTGAATATGCTACCAGAATAACCTGACATCATGTCTCAACTGCGAGGCGCATTCTATGCAGCATACCCAAAAGTGTCAACTCGTTTTTTAGGAATTTATTCTATTTGCTACAAATTCAATCGCTTTGGATATTCTTTGCGCAGATCTTTCTTTTCCGATTAAGAACAAGGTTAAATCTAACGCTGGAGACTGTCCAGCGCCTGTAACCGCAACACGTAACGGCATGCCAACTTTACCCATACCAACATCAAGTTCCGTGGCAGTGGCTTCGATAGCGTGGTGAATATTCTCTACACTCCAATCATTTAGTTCAGATAACTTTTGATTGAACAATGTTAAAGGCTCTAGTGCCACACCTCGTAAGTGCTTTTTAGCTTGTGCTTCGTCGAAATCGTTAAAATCTTCATAGAAATAGCGACTAGAAGCGGCTAACTCTTTTAATGTTTTAGCGCGTTCAGATAATGCAGTCACAATTTCAGTTAACGCAGGGCCATTACTGATATCAATTTTTTGGTCATCCATGTGCCACTGTAAATGTGTTGCTACATAAACAGGATCAAGTGACTTTATATAATGCTGGTTTAACCAAATTAGCTTATCGGTATTAAAAGCAGAAGCCGCCTTATTGATATCATCTAATTTAAACAGCGTTTTCAATTCTTCCATTGAAAATACTTCTTGATCGCCATGTGACCAACCTAAACGAACAAGATAATTTAATAGTGCTTCAGGTAAATAACCATCATCACGATATTGCATCACACCTACAGCACCATGACGCTTAGATAACTTGGCACCATCGTCACCTAAAATCATCGATACATGAGCATATTCAGGAATTGGGGCGCCTAGTGCTTTAAGAATGTTGATTTGGCGCGGAGTATTATTGATATGATCTTCACCACGAACAACGCAAGTAATACCCATATCCCAGTCATCAACGACAACACAGAAGTTGTAAGTAGGAACACCATCGGTGCGCTTAATGATTAAATCATCAAGCATATCATTTGAAATTTCGATGCGCCCACGAACGTGATCATCAAATATTACACTGCCTTCGACGGGGTTTTTAAAGCGAACAACAAAAGGCTCGTCAGTATCACGAGGAGCAAGGTTACGACAGCAACCGTCGTATTTTTGTTGTAAACCCTGTGCCGATTGCTCTTCACGCATTTTTTCAACACGTTCACGTGTGCAATAGCATTTGTACGCAGAGCCATTATCTAGCATTTGCTCAATAATTTCGTTGTAACGATCAAAACGCTTAGTCTGATAATAAGGACCCTCATCCCAAGTCAAACCTAACCAGTTCATACCATCAAGAATAGCATCACAGGCTTCTTGAGTTGAACGTTCAATGTCTGTGTCTTCAATACGCAGTACGAATTCACCATTATTAGCACGTGCGTGTAACCATGAATACAGAGCAGTACGGGCACCACCTACATGAAGAAAACCTGTTGGACTTGGGGCAAAACGCGTCTTAGTTGTCATAATCGGACACTAACCTATTTATAAACGTCTATAAAAAGACAAACAAAAAAATGTAGCGTCATTCTAACAGTCTAACTGAGTAGTTGAAATGGCGGACGCGTAAACCTGAGGCGGTTTTTGAATTTTCTTTATTATTAAACTCAATCTCTTGTTTAACAAAGCATCAAAGCGAACAATTTTAGCCCGACTGACATTTTTTTAAATAAAAAGCGTTGACAGGCTTTGCTCGCTGCCTATAATACTGCCCCACACAGCGAGGTCGATTAGCTCAGCTGGGAGAGCACCTCCCTTACAAGGAGGGGGTCACTGGTTCGAGCCCAGTATCGACCACCATGATTTTATTTATGAAGTCAATGTTGTTAATTATATCCCAGGTCGCTTAGCTCAGCTGGGAGAGCACCTCCCTTACAAGGAGGGGGTCACTGGTTCGAGCCCAGTAG
>NZ_JBEOPO010000082.1:0-2691 GCF_040310145.1 Shewanella sp. S1-49-MNA-CIBAN-0167
GTGTAATTTGTTTCATGGGGCTATGATGATCCCATTTGGGACAAAATCAAGCATTTTCAATGATCACGGGTATAGATTATGACCAACGGCCACTATCCTCAAGGCGCTTAACTCACTGCAGATAACAGCGCAAGATCCCCTACTGCACAGATAAAACGACCGAAATCCCAGTAATGCTTGTAAGCCCGGAACGACTTTGTAATTTCAATGCTGAGTTGCGTTTAGACTAGCCATAAAAAAACGCGAGTCATTGCCGCGTTTGTTATTACTTGAGTTCTGGCCGATCTAATGTCCAAAATCTATTTCAGCGATTCGAGCCATTGGTTGAATGATGATGCAGGCATAGCGCCTGATTGTTGGGCGATTGTTTTGCCTTGTTTAAATACCATCAGGGTGGGGATCGAGCGGATATTAAACTGCGCGGCTAAAGCTTGTTGCTCTTCGGTGTTGAGTTTTCCGAAACGGAATTTAGGCTCCCATGTTTTGGCGGCTTGGGTAAATACCGGCGCAAAGTTTTTACAAGGGCCGCACCAACTGGCCCAAAAGTCGACCACCAGTGGTAGTTCTGATTTGGTAGCATGGTGGCTAAAATTGGCGGCTGTCAGCTCAATCGGCACACCAACAAAAAGGTTTTGTTTGCACTTACCACAGGTTGGTTGTTGCTCAAGACGATCTTCAGGGACGCGATTTAAGGTATCGCAATGGGGGCAAGCTATGATCATGGTTAGTCCTTATCCACTTCATTATTGAGACTATTCAATCATAAACCTAGTTGGTGTGTTAAACGAATAATCGTTTAATTTATTATATTATGGCCTGCGGCCACTAACGCTTAAGTTCGCAAGGTTCCACCCTGCACGGGCTAATTCATTTATGGCCTGCGGCCACCAACGTCGTGGCGCTTCCCCCACACCAGACCAAGAGGAAACCAACGGCAGTTCCCTCTTTATTCTTTATAAAAGAATTGGCCCAGCCGCCTCGCAACATTTTTCCTAATGACTTAAATAACAGCAGCGAAAAGTCGCCATGGGGATCGATCTAGCTTTTGACTTCGTTTGTAATCGGCTTCGGCCTTATTCGAAAATGCTAAGTTGAATTTATCCATTTTCAAGCAAGGAATTTATGGACACAAACGAACTAATGATTTGGTTTTTAGCTCGTAAGAGATGATTAAGAAAAGTATCGCAATCAGTTATGCGCCCCTAAAAATGGGCAATGAATCATCTTCAACAAGAACGTTTACTCTGACCCACTAAATTTATGTGGACGCAGTAATGCAGTTAATTAAGCATCTAGACGATTGTGAAAAAATAGATAAACATTTACGCCAGCAGATTCGGAACTTGTATTTATGAGGTCTTTACAAGATAAGCCTCAACAAGTGACATTTACAGTAAAACCCATCAAACGACCGTGATAATGTAACGTTTTCAAGGTAAACGGTTAACTTAGATTACGGTGCTGTTGAGCCTACGATCTATTTACAAATCACCTCGTAATGCCTGTATTTGTCCTCGCAGCCTTAATATCCCCACCCAGTTTCATTTGAATGTCTGTAAAAGCGCTTGATGCTTGGAATGAGCTAAAACAAGCAAGCAATAAAATTAAGACAGGCATTCTAAAATTAGAACCCATTGGTTACTTGTATGGTGTTGCGATCCTGACGCATGGGGGAGTTCAAAACACAACAATATCGATTAGCTCACACTGATATGTTCAGTAATACCGTTTCAGCTCGTATCTTTAAATGAATTTCTTTGATATGTTTTATTGTAAGCAGAGTCGCACTATGATTTATTTCAGGAGGGAGTGTGAGGAGATCACTTTTATTGTTTGTTGCCTTTAGTCTAATACCCATATCTTCTGTCTATGGAAAAGAATTAAAACTTGCCGTGGTACCTAAATTTAATAGTGTTTTTTTTGATCAAAGCAAAGCTGGCTGTATAGATGCTGCGGCTCAAATAAAAGGCGTTGAATGCATATATCGGGGACCAGATATAAGTAATGTTAGGATGCAAGATCAGGTAATAAATCAACTGATTGATGAAGGTATAGATGGTATCGCTGTAGCCGTTACACAATCTAAATATCTCGTTAAAAATAGCCTCAAGAGAGCTAAAGAAGCAGGTATCCCGATTATTACCTATGACTCTGATATTGATGCTTCAATCAACGAAGACCCTAATAGTTTACGCCTAGCCTATATAGGCACTGACAATATTGAATTGGGTAAGTCATTAGGTGAAGAGTTAAAAAAACTTCGGCCCAATGGGGGAACGCTAATAATGCAATCTGGGCGACGAGATTCTCCCAATCTGAATTTAAGACTGATGGGGGTCCGTTCCGCATTATCGGGAAAAAAATACGATGTACCTCCTGGAGAATTGCTTAATAACGATTTGGGATGGACTGAAGTTAGAGAACCTTTCTTTAATTTTGATCAACTGGCTCAATCTGTTATTCAAATGGAGTCTGTAATGAAAGGTAGGCCTGTAAAAGCAGACTCTTTTATTGCTGTTGGTGGTTGGCCGCAAAATGACCAAGCACTTTACCGTAAAATGATTGCCCCGTATCAGGCAAAAATTAATAACAACGAGGTCATCATTGTTATTACGTATGCGTCCGGCGAACGACGTCTTGTCTAGCCTAACCTACCAGGGTAAGAGACTGTTGAGGTCACAATCAGGGTAG
>NZ_JBEOPO010000083.1:0-2674 GCF_040310145.1 Shewanella sp. S1-49-MNA-CIBAN-0167
AAATCTCACTTCTAGTCTTGATTTATACTATAAGAATAGGCCAAAACTGACTCAGATGCATAGGCATGTTATTTAATGTATGCGGGCTACGTTACGTTAGCGTTTTTCTGGGCCAAAATGGCAAAGGTTGCTCAAGATAAACTTGCCGCCGGCACAACAGAAACGGCGTTTTATGAAGCGAAAATAAAAACTGCCCAGTTTTATATCCAACGTATGTTACCAAGAGCAAAAGGCCACGCAGCCTGTATTCAAAACGGTGTCGATTCAATGATGGCATTAAGCAGCGATGATTTTGTTTTTTAAATTAGTGCTAGATTTTAGGATTGAGTCTACATTAGCTTCGTCGTTGATGGCTTGCAAAAGCGACTAAGTCTTTTAAGTCTATGGCCTATAATCAGAGTCTAAAAGCCGTAACCTTATGCGTTGCGGCTTTTTTATTTGTAACGAGACAATAATACGATAGACATTGATGTGACAATTAGCGCCGCAAACTACTGTTTAATATTCATTTATATCCTAACTCGAGGTTAGCAAACCGCTTGGTTGAGGGCGTGTCGCTTGGCCGTTAAATTCGGGTATACTGATTACTTCATCGTCATTTTATAGCCATTCTATAAAAATAAAAAAGGGATTAAGCCGATGCCAGGCAAAATATTCACTTCAGTGATTCCACTACTTGTTTTACTTCCGTTCACTTCATCAGCAAGTTCGTGGGTTGATATCAGTAATCAATACACTAATAAACAAATAAAAATTGTCAGTCAGTTTCAACCTGAATTAGCGAGCTCAATTGGAATAACTGCAGTCGATAGTCAATGCAGCAACATTACCAAGGCACAAAACGATAAGTTTATTCATACTCTTGAAAGCAGCAAAAAAAGCTTGCAACAGGCACTTGAAACTGAAAAATTATTGCCAGTTCGTCAAGACCTTAACATTATTATCGGCAATATCGATCAGACCATAGCGACGGGTAAGTTAGACGACAAATACATGTTACCTTGGGTTGATGTCCCCTTGATTATATTTCGTGGCGTATCGGCATTATTAGATGAGCAAATGCCTGATATTCGAAAACAGGCCGCCATGTCGCGCCTTGCTTGTTATGTCGGTAAAACGGGACAACCGGCACTCACAGAACAAGCCAAAACACTATTTGAAACAGCCTTAACCAATAAAAGCTTAATGGGCTCCACTAAAGTGGAGGTTAACCAAGCGCTCGCAAGATTCGATACCTTAATAACAGGTTTACAGCAGTTATTTGATAAAAATAACTTCACCACAGCCAATGACAATATGGTGCTGTTAACACAACAAATTGAAGATTATCGTCAATGGGCTGAACAAACCGTTATTCCACACTCACGGGACGACTTTCGATTACCCGCAGAAATTTATGCTTTAAAACTCAAAACCGTCGGCATAGACATCGAACCGCAGTTATTAATTGAGCAAGCAAAAACAAGTTATATGATAACCAAAGCCAATATGCAGGCTCTTGCACCTTTGGTGGCTAAAAAGTTCGATTTGCCATCAGATGATTATCGCGATGTTATTAAAGCACTTAAAAACCAGTCTTTGGCCAACGATAAAATTGAAGATTATTATCGTGACATTAATCAAAAACTTGAGCAGATAATCACTGAACATCATGTGGTTGATTTACCTAAACGCGATATGCTTATGCGACTTGCCACCGAAGCAGAAGCCGCGGGTAGTCCAGCTCCTCATATGGTTCCACCACCATTCATTGGCAATACCGGTGAACAGGGCCAATTTATTCTTACCACGGGTAACCCTGCATTAAGCGGTGATGCGGCTTATGATGATTTTAATTTTAACGCGGTTGCTTATACATTAAGTGCCCATGAAGGCCGACCTGGTCATGAATTACAATTCTCGGTCATGTTAGAACAAGGCGTTTCACTAGCAAGAGTCTATTATGCATTTAACAGCGTTAATGTAGAGGGGTGGGCTCTTTATGCTGAAGCAGAAATGTTGCCGTATCTTCCCATTGAAGCACAGCTGATTGCACTTCAGCACCGATTACTACGTAACGCTCGCGCTATGTTAGATCCAATGCTGAACTTAGGCCTGACGACAAAAGAGCACGCCTATACACTATTGCGTAATGACGTTGTTTTTTCAGAAGCGGCGGTGAAACAAGAAGTTGATCGATACACCATGAGAATGCCTGGTCAGGCGGGTAGCTATTTTTATGGTTTATCAAGACTACTAGAGATTAGGGCCGGAGTAGAAATTGCCTTAGGAGATAAATTTGATCGTTTAGCGTTTAATAATTTCGTATTAAAACAAGGTTTGATCCCACCACAATTAATGGCAGAAGCCGTTAACAAACACTTTTTGGCGCAGTAAAAATTAACACTACAGCCTAACGGATCCCATTTAAATCTTCACAGGTTTGAATGGGATTGTTAATTTACCCTAGCATTCAGATAATATTCACGTTGTCCTGTCCTGTATGTCATTGGGGCCTAGGAATAGCCTTTGACCCAGACATATATTTATCTAATCTGTCGAGAAAACCCCGTGATCCGAGCGTAGCGAAAGTCGCGGGGATGAATCGATAAACTAAGCTTGCTCTTGAATATATTTTCGAATTGTATCAGCGGAGGCATTGCCGACTGAGCAAGCAAAATATCCATCAGACCAA
>NZ_JBEOPO010000084.1:0-2626 GCF_040310145.1 Shewanella sp. S1-49-MNA-CIBAN-0167
TCAACGAACGCCACTTCGTGGCTGGACAGCCTAAAGCGTGGCTTCGCCACAGGCTGCCCGTTATAAAGGCGTTATATGCCTAGGGAATAGCATGAGTAGCCAGCAAGACATTTGCGTTAAATTTGAAACGGAATACTCACCGTGCAGTGATTCCGACAAACTAGGTATAGCTATTGAAACTATCGGTAAAGTCCCTATTAACGGTCTTCGCCACATTGCTGAAAATGGAACTTGTGGTTGGTATATTTGGTGTGGCGAAGAACTTAGTAACGACCCAGATTTCTTTAAACCACTGCACGTGAGTCACATCAATGAGTACTTACCAGAAATTGAACAGTATCTGGGTTTACCTTCTGGTTATAGATTTTTGGTTGCTGATGGTGTTGAGGATGTATGGCATGATTCATCACTTATCGGCATATAACAAACTGCTCAAGTTCGCAGCAAAAAACGCTGCGGGACAGTTACTCGCTGGCTTCGCCAACAACACTCGCAACTGCCCCTTAGCAGGGCGTTAGTGTGAACAAATGAAGCTTTTGCGAATACTGTTAGTCTTATGTTTAATTCAAGGCTGCAATGAAATGGAAATTAAAATGCTATCAAATGGAAGTGAAGTCAAAGAGGCTCTGCGAGAATTAAAGTCACAGAAGAAGTTCCTTGCAAACTTAGCTCTATTTTATCCAGGAGCACCAGACGAATTAATTCGAATCGAAGCTGAAAATGTAATAAATTCAGCTTTGGTAAAACTCATTGAATCACCACCTGATAGCTTTACTGAAAATGAGTTTTGGTTAACTTTAAAAGTTGCAGCAAAACAACTCGCTAAAATGGACTCTGAAGAAATAGAGCGTGGTTTATCTTATATGGAGGAAATCATGGATATCTATAAAATTGAATCCTCAGACGGTAGGTTAAACGAGTGGCGCTACGGTTTTGAGCCAAGTTCACACTAACAAGAGACTATGGCGTCAATAGTTAATTTTATGCTTTTGGCGCTTCCCATAAAACACCATCTCTTAGCATCGAATTTAAGATCACAACCATCTTCCTGATGCAGGCAATAATAGCCACTTTCTTTGGTTTTCCTGCAGCCACTAATCGCTGATAAGTCCCTTTAAAAACGGGGTTAGACTGTATCGCTGACATCATGGCCATGTATAAAACGGTTCTAACTTGATGTCGTCCTCCTTGGATTTTTCGGTGGCCTTTGAAGCGTCCACTTTCTTTATTCATTGGTGCTACACCGACTAACGAACTGGCTTCTTTGTTATTGATATAGCCTAATTCCGGTAGATTGCTGATGATTGACGCTGCGGCAATTTTACCTATCCCTTTCATGCTTTGCAGGATGAGGTTTTTAGCTTGATAGTCAGGGTTTGACTCGATGAGATTGACGATTTTAGTTTCAATTTTTGCAATCTGATTTTTAAACACCGTCAGGATAGGTTTGATGGTCATCGCAAGTTCTTTCGGAAGAATTTGAAGTCTATTCTTCTCCATAGTTTGCATGACCAGTAGTTGATTTCGTCTTCCGACCAAATCGCTCATAGCCTGCATGATATCGGGTTTTAGCGTTGATAGACGAGGTTTGATGGCCTCACTGTAATGAGCGATAAGTTGTGCATCTAGCTTATCGGTTTTAGCTCGTTGGCCAATTGCACCAGCAAAGCGTTTTATGTGTACAGGATTAGCGATAACGAAGGGTAAATTGGCATTAGCACAAGCGATGATAAAGGGCATTTCAAGCCTCCCAGTCGCTTCTATAACAATACGTTCAGGGTTGTGTTTTTTTATGAGTCTCACGGCTTCTTTGATGCCTTTATCATCGTTAGACACGGTAAAATAGATATCGAGTGGTCGAATATAAATGTCGAGTTGGTACTTGCCAGTATCGACACCGACGTTAATGTTTTGATTAGTTTTTGTTTTCATAATAAGCTAACTCTTGCTTGCAAATGCGGGTTCGAGACCCAGTAGACTATTCGAGTATTTTGCTTGGAGTCGTTTGTCGCGTTCTTTCTTGTTATCGGTCTCTCAATAGAGGATCCGTCATTCAATCGAACTACGACAAATGAAAGCTTTAGTTGCAGCTAAAGCCTGGGTCTCACATTACCCGAAACTGGGAATTATGTGTAATTAGGTGGGTTTATTATCCATACAAGCTGTTCAAACGGAAAATGTAGGTGTGGTTTCAATTCTTTTTTCAGCATTAACGATCAAAGTTGAAGATGGAAAGGTAAAATGGTTTTTTGGTCCAAAATTTTGGAATAAATCAATAAAAATATCTGAAATTGAGTCGGCACAAGAGATAAGAACAAAATGGTACTATGGGCTTGGAATTCGGTTAATCTCAACTGGATGGTTATATAACGTTTCTGGTCTAACGGCTGTTGAATTAAAACTTAAAGATGGCACAACGGTTTGTCTGGGTACAAACGATCCAAAAAATTTAATAAAGGCTATTAAGCAAAGTAGTTGACTCGTGCTCGTTCCTTGCAAGTTTTAGCCAACTATTTTCCGCCTTTTACAGTGTTCGTTACTAACTCGTCTCTGTCCGTGCGACCTGAAGTCGTATGAAGCGCTGTTCACCGCGAAGAGTGAACCATCTGTATCACCAGATGACCCT
>NZ_JBEOPO010000085.1:0-2426 GCF_040310145.1 Shewanella sp. S1-49-MNA-CIBAN-0167
GTATGCGTCCGGCGAACGACGTCTTGTCTAGCCTAACCTACCAGGGTAAGAGACTGTTGAGGTCACAATCAGGGTAGGATAATTGTTCTAAGCAGTGTTCGATGTAATCGAACGGGGTAAGTCCATTCGCTTTAGCCGTTTCTATGATGCTGTACAAAATTGCACTCGCCTCAGCGCCGCGATGGTTGTGATTGAATAGCCAGTTTTTACGCCCTATCACAAAGGGTTTTACTGCCCGCTCTGCGCGGTTGTTGTCGATATTGAGTCGGCTGTCTTCGATGTAACAACTCAGCTTTGACCATTGATTGAGGCTGTAATGGATGGCTTTGCCTAGCGGACTTTCCTTTGACACTTGCAGCACTGATTTATCCAGCCATTGCTTAAATAACGCCAGTTGAGCTTGTGATTGCGTGCGTCTAACATACAGCCTATCTTCCAGGCTCAGTGCTTGTATTTGGGTCTCAATGCGGTACAACTTGGCTATCATGCTCAATGCCATATCCGCTTTACTGACTTTGCCTGCTTTGGGTTTGCCTTGTGCTATTAGCGCTTCTTTGAATTTACGCCGTGCATGTGCCCAACAACCGACCAGTTTATTGTTTGCCTGCTGATAAGCCGCGTAGCCATCGACTTGTAAATAACCATTAAATACCGTTTGCTCGGTGGCAAGAAAACGGCTCACGCAGGTGCCCGCGCGGCTACCGTCTTGATAGTCGTACAGTACGATGCTGCGCAAACCTTGATATCGAGGCTCAGTGCTTGGTCCATCTGCGCCAGCACAATACACCCACATATAGGATTTTACCCGCTCATCGTTAATCACCTTGAGCGTGGTCTCATCTGCGTGGATGACATCTTGTGTTAATAAATGGTGGTGCAGTAAATCATATAAGGGTTTAAACAAAGCGGCAGATTTCATCATCCAATCCGCCATGGTTTGCCTGCTTAAGGCGATACCGTGTTGCTTGAATAAGGTTTCTTGCCGGTAAAGGGGTAATGCGTACTGATATTTACTGGTAATGAGCTGGCTTAGTAAGCTTGGCGTCGCCACACTTTTAGGGATAGGACTGGCTGGCACGGGCGCTTGCTTGATATTGGCTTGCGTCCCTTTGGTTTCACAATGCTTGCAGCTGTATTTTAATCTAACGTGCTCAATCACACTGATTTTCGCCGGAATAAACTTAAGCTTCTCACTGCTGTCTTGCCCCATTAATGCCAGCTGATGGCCACAGCAATCACACTGTTTATCTTCATCACTGATGTCATGAATAATGATTTCACGTGGCAGGTCTTTAGGCAATAATTTACGCTTAGCCCGTTTTTTAGGAGAAACAGACTCGTCTGCATCGGTTGCTAACTCAGCAGGCTTATCAACGGTGACTTCTGCTTCGTTAAACAACTCACCTTGATAATCATGACTTTCACTGCTGGCCCCAAAACGTTGTTGCTGTGCGAGGCGAAATTGCTCAAGCAAGCGCTGCACCGAGTGTTTAAGCTCGGCGATTTCAGCGTCTTTAGTCGCCAACGTCTCAAGCAATAATTGCTTAAGTAAATCAACGTCATTGGGTAAGTTATCAGGGCTTAATTTCATGGTGTTATTATACCAAACATCACCCGAAACAAGGATAATACAATGATCTAATTATCGAAAACAGCCTTCGCAATGGCGATCAATTAACTGTAATTCAAGCCGTTCACATGTTGATGCCCCAGTACATCAAAGCCAGATAACAGCCAATGAAACTGTTGCTCAGATAGGCTCAGGCACTCATCAATACTTTTCGTCGGCCACTTAAACTTATCCTGCTCGAGGCGTTTGTACCACAGTGCAAAGCCGGTGCTATCCCAGTAGAGGATTTTTAATTTATCACGGCTTTTATTACAAAAGACAAACACACTGCCGTCGGTGGCTTGTAAGGATAATTGCTGCTCAACGATAACCGCTAAGCCATTTATCGATTTACGAAAATCCACCGGTGCACGGTGCAGATAAACACTGGGAAGCTCACGAAACATCAACATGCTTGTAGGCCTTTAATAATCTCAAGCAGGTAGCTTGGGGGTAAGGAACTGGGGAAAGTCCATAGCCCTGTATGATGCTGAAAATGGATAGCCTGGGCTGAAGCGGAAGGTTGAGCTTGGGTTGTCATCGCTGTCAGCGAGGTCAAAGTGGCCATAACAAACGGCGCTATCGGTTGACTGTTTGTTTTAGCCATATCCGCTTTGCGGGCGTAAAATCCGCTGACACTGAGCTTATGCTGACGGCAAAAAGCGCTAATCGTTAAGCCGCTGGCGGGGTGCTGTTGTATCAAAGCAGCCCAATCTTCATGTGAACGTGTAGCCATGTTAACTCCTGATGTCATAATCAGTCGTTAAGATAAAGGCTCAATGAGCGCAGTTGAAGACGTACTTGCCCGGACGCATAC
>NZ_JBEOPO010000086.1:0-2163 GCF_040310145.1 Shewanella sp. S1-49-MNA-CIBAN-0167
GGTCGGATAGGCGACACCTGTTACCAAGTGCCGCCCTCCTAAGAACCGTACGTGCAACTTTCACTGCATACGGCTCAAGCCTCCGCTAAGGCGTGTTCTGTTACCCAGCACCCTATATCGCAGCCAAGACGGGTTCGAACCATGAGTTTCTACCTTCCTTTGCCCGCTTGCGCGTACCTAAGTAAGCTGCATATTCGGGGTCGTAAGGTGTCGCTGCACTCCTGATTTTCACATGTCTTTGTATTAGCGTTTGAGCTATTTGGACAAGGTTAAACCGACAATCCATGTTCGCTATTTTCTGCCAACCATGAAATTGCCACTGTCCCTTACCATCCAAATAATATTTACGCCTCACCCAGTCTTTACTTTTAGACGGATGACGCCTAACTGCCCAACGCCATAACAACCAGAAAAGTTGATGGCCTACATAACCGAAAACTTGCTTAGCAACACAATGGCGATAATAGTTCGCCCACCCCCTCAGTTTCGGATTCAGTATTTTGATTAAATCGTTAACGGGTATTGTTGGATGTTTTCTGATGAATTCACGTAAGTTGCTCAGAAATGACAGAACGTTGCTCTTGCTCGGTTTAATGAGCAGTTTGCCGTTGTACTTCCTGATATTGAATCCCAGAAAGTCAAAACCATCATTGATATGAGTAATGTGTGTTTTCTCATCAGAGAGTGTTAAGCCCCTTTCCTGTAGAAAGCCAATGAGTTGCGGCTTGATTTCATTAACTAGGACTTCTTGCGAAGAACCTGTGATGACAAAATCGTCTGCGTATCCGATAAAGTTGACTCTATTCCCTGTTTTACGGGCAATAGACTTAACCAACTGTTCTAACCCAGCCAGCGTGAGCAACATAAGCGTAGGCGATATGATCCCACCTTGTGGTGTTCCTTCAGCTGTTTTATAGAACAATCCTTTATCAATATAACCACATCCAAGCCATTGTTTCAGCATTCGTTTATCTAATTGAATGTTGTCGATAAGCCATTGATGACCAATCTTATCGAAACAGGCTTTGATGTCACCCTCAAGAACCCATTGGCTAGAGCGCTTCATACATAAACATTTGAAGCACTGTGCAATTGCATCTGCTGCGCTTCGATTAGGTCGAAAGCCATAGCTATTAAGGTCGGCTACCGTTTCCGAAATAGGCTCCAAAGCGAGAAGATGAAGCGCTTGCTGCGCTCTGTCTATCATGCAGGGAATGCCTAAAGGTCTGAGTTTGCCGTTTTTCTTGGGGATGTAGATACGCCTGAGCGGTTTGGCATGATAGCCTTTTCGACTCAGTTGATTGACCGCAGTCATACAACGAGCATCACTGTTCCAAATGATGCCGTCAATTCCTGGTGTTTTGCTGCCTTTATTTTGAGAAACTCTTTTAACAGCAAGCAATTTTGCTGATGTAGAGTGGGTGAGTATCCACTGCAACGCTTTCGCCTTGCCGTGTTTACCTTCTCGGGTTGCTTTTGCAATGCGCATTTGAAGCTTTAATACATGTTGCTTAACCACTCTCCAGTTAATGGATTGCCATTGAGCATTGTCAGGAGATGCACTAACTTCGTTTGAAGCCATCATTTGCGTTTATCCTTGAATAAAGTTCTTCAAATCATCTTGCAACGGGAGACCAGCTAGAAGTCAGCTCGCTTTCGCGCCAGATAAAATCAGTATCCGCATTATTACAATGCGGCATTCGCTTTTTCTAGCCTCCTTTACCTGCATTACTATCGGTAGCCTTCACAGGTCACTTTCCCCAAAGGGAGTGATACAGGCTTACCCTGTTCCGTATGTCGCGCAACGTCAGGTTAGATGCCCACTCTAGTGCGGAGAGTTATTTGATCACGAAAGAGCACTGCCCAATCTCTTTCCAACTCTCGTGCCTTTTTGGCCACAGCGTATTAACCACTTCCGCTGATTCACGTATAACGCACCTTATATGGATTCACTTATGTTCATCGTACTGACACCCTAGCACTTACCCGATTGTGGTTATCAGGAGGAACGTCCTCTCACGATTTTGTTCCCATTCGGTATAAAACCGAATTTCGTTACATTGTCAGACTCGCTGCTTTATTCAGAGTCTTAGGGGCATCTGGTGATACAGATGGTTCACTCTTATCGCGGTGAACAGCGCTTCATACGACCTCAGGTCGCAC
>NZ_JBEOPO010000087.1:0-2120 GCF_040310145.1 Shewanella sp. S1-49-MNA-CIBAN-0167
CTCGGTGACTGCTTTCGCTGTCTGCCGTGTCAGTGGATGCGCATTATAGGCAATACAAGATTTAGCGCAAGCCCTTTATTAACAAAATAATCAATTAATTTTTATACTTAAGTTAACACCAGTTTAGGAACATCTTATTCACAGATTTATCCACAATCATGTCTAAACAAATTAAAAATCATCAAATTTTAAGACTGTTTTTTTACATTAAATCTTTAGATTACATCCATCGAACTCGCTCTAAATGCCGTTAAATATAAATTAAACAGCTTATGGTCAATATTAATGTTGTGGAAACTATTAATCCTGCCTCGCTTTAGAACTATTAATCCAGAATCAAGCTGTCGATATTTGTCTAATTACATAAATTGATTGTCACAGAGACCTTAGAGCATAGCGGCCATAAGTCTCTACAACGGTAAAATGAAGATTAACGAATGTTTTCTACTGGATAATATTCATTTTACAGCTCGTTACCGAATACAGATATCAACAGTAATGAACAGCTTTGATCCTACTGGCTAGTCCAAGCTCACTATTGTGTTAACTGATCGAAACACCATTGGCATATTGAAGATAGTTGACGGTAGCAGAGACTTGGAAGTGTCATGACAAACATGGTTACTTTAGAGATCGACGTTATGAATGCATAATTTCTGATGTCCACAGCCAACTTACTAAAATGGAAAGTTGAGTCTTAATAAAATCTATCACCGTTATTTACCCATACCAAAACAGGCCTTCAAAGGCTAGGTGATAAGGTTCACTTACTCACTCACATTTAAGGCACATATATACTTGATCACTGTTAAATCCATGACCATTATTAATCGGTAATATTCAGGCTAAATTGACGAATAATGTTATGGGGATCTGGTTATGGATCAGTCGCGTCAATATGGGCTGAAACTACAATGAAACATAATATTGAAAGACCATATAGGCCCAATCATGAGCAGCAAAGTATTTATTAACTGATAGATAAATTGTTCTGAATAGAATCAATAATGAAAGGCTTACCTGTGTTAGAAATTCCAAATTTCTTGGATGTTGTTATAGACAGAAATGTATTTATAGACGGACATTGGAATGACCCTTTGACACGGTTAACTTATGTACAGGTTTTATTGACCAGATTATATAGAGGTGGAAGGCCGATAATAGCTAGGAGCAATTACGGCACGTGTAGAAAGCGTACGGCCCTGTCTTTTGCTGTTAATTGACTGCCTCATAGAGCTTGTTATTTTAGTAGACTCCTTAAAACCTAAGTAAATATTTCTTATCCTTAAAGGGGATGGTCACTACGCAACAGCAATGCTAGTTTCATTGGCTGGTATTTATTAAATTCCAGGCTAAAAACACCTGTGAATAGTCTACTCGGGACATATCACCATGGATGGCGATAAATAGAATAACCCTTTACAGTAGAGCAATAAGAGATAGAGTGAAGCAGTATGCTAGAGCCGAGAAGCTGTTGTCGAAGCTCTCCACGTTACGTAACCACATAAAACTGCGCGTTATTGACACCAAGACTTCACACTACAACTAACATGGATATAAGCAGCACCGTGAATTACCGGCATTAATTACAGTCTATTATTATGTCTTTTGGGTACTCATGGTATAAAAGCATGTTTTGCATAAACACTTTATATTCCATGTTCGAGTATTCATTTTATAGATGAATAATCGATGCCCCGCAAACTCTGCGTGCTGAAGGTTCATCACTACTCTTTCGAGTAAATTAGGCGCCTGGAAATGACCGACTCTTTTATCCCCGAAGGGGACGTATGGGCATATTCGACAAACTGCTCTCATGTTTTGGCCAATAACAAACTCTACACCATAAATTGCAGACGTAAAAAAGCCCACTATGTAATAGCGGGCTGTTTCACTACTCTTTCGAGTAAATTAGGCGCCTGGAAATAACCTACTCTTTTATCCCCGAAGGGGACGCATGGGCATATTCGACAAACTGCTGTCATGTTTTCGCCAGTAACAAACTCTACACCATAAATTGCAGACGAAAAAAAGCCCACTATGTAATAGCGGGCTGTTTCACTACTCTTTCGAGTAAATTAGGCGCCTGGAAATGACCTACTCTCGCATGGGGAGACCCC